>CAYYIA010000182.1:0-4167 GCA_964471875.1 uncultured Acidimicrobiia bacterium | reverse complement strand
CCCTGTTGCAAGTGGGCCTCGAAGACGCCTCGCTCGCCGACGACATCTTCTCGGTGCTCATGGGCGACGACGTCGAAGCCCGCCGCACCTTCATCCAGAGAAACGCCAAAGACGTGAGATTCCTGGACTTCTGAGTCATGAGTCACCAGTCACCAGTCACCAGTCACCAGTCCGAACCGCGGGATTCGCTCTCCGGTCTGGTGGCGTCTGTCCTGCTGGAGACTGGAGACTGGAAACTGGAGACTTCTTGTGGTTGACGATCGCGACGGGGGTCGCCGCATCGAGGTGATCGACATCGAGCAGGAGGTCAAGGCCTCCTTCTTGGAGTACGCCATGTCGGTCATCGTGTCGCGGGCGCTGCCGGACGTGCGCGACGGGCTCAAGCCGGTGCACCGCCGCATCCTCTACTCGATGTACGACACCGGGATGCGTCCCGGGACACCCTTCCGCAAGAGCTCCCGCGTCGTGGGCGAAGTGATGGGGTGGTTCCACCCGCACGGTGGCGAGGCGATCTACGACGCCATGGTGCGGTTGGGCCAGGACTTCGCCAGTCGGTATCCGCTCGTCGAGCCGCAGGGCAACTTCGGCACGGTGGACGATCCGCCGGCGGCGATGCGGTACACCGAGGCTCGTCTCGAGAAGCTGGCGATGCACCTGCTCGACGGGATCGACGAGGACACCGTCGACTTTGCCGACAACTACTCGGGTGAGCGGCAGGAGCCCACCGTGCTCCCGGCGCGGTTCCCGAATCTGCTCGTCAACGGCTCGACCGGCATCGCCGTGGGCATGGCCACCAACATCCCACCGCACAACCTCGGCGAGGTGATCGATGCCACCCTGCACATGCTGGAGCATCCCGACGCCGACGCGCTTGCCCTCACCAAGATCATCAAGGCGCCGGACTTCCCCAGCGGCGGGCTCATCGTTGGCAACAAGGGCGTGAAGGATGCGCTGCTCACCGGCCGTGGCTCGGTGAAGATGCGCGCCGTCGCCGAGATCGAGGAGGTCCGTAAGGGGCGCACCGCCATCGTCGTCACCGAGACCCCGTACCAGGTGTCGCGTGATCGCATCATGGAGAAGATCGCCGAGCTGGTACGCGACAAGAAGCTCACCGGCATCGCCGACCTGCGAGACGAGTCGGACCGCAACGGCACCCGCCTGGTCATCGAGCTCAAGCGCGACGCGGTGCCCCAGGTGGTGCTCAATCAGCTGTTCAAGTTCACCCAACTCCAGGAGACGTTCGGCGTGAACATGGTGGCCCTGGTCGATGGGGTGCCCCACACCATGAATATCGCCCAGATGATCGGTCACTACATCGATCACCAGATGGTGGTGGTGGAGCGCCGGACGAAGTTCAGACTGGGCAAGGCAGAGGCCCGAGCCCACATCGTCGAGGGCTTGCTCATCGCTCTCGACAACATCGACGAGGTGGTGGCGATCATCCGCGGCTCGGCCGACACCGACGAAGCCCGTACCACCCTCATGGAGCGCTTCGAGCTGAGCGAGATCCAGGCGACCCACATCCTCGACATGCCGTTGCGCCGGCTCACCGAGCTCGAGACATCGAAGCTCCGCGAGGAGTGGGATGAGTTGCAGAAGCTCATCAAGTACCTCAACGGCCTGCTGAAGAGCCCGGCGAAGCGACGGGCCCTCATCGCCACCGAACTCAAGGAGATTCGCGACAAGTTCGCCGACGATCGGCGCAGCCGCGTGATCGCCGACGACGGCGACATGTCGCTCGAGGATCTCATCGCCGATGAGGAGATCGTGGTTACGGTCACTGCCAATGGGTACCTCAAGGCCGTCAACGCCTCCGCCTACAAGCGGCAGGGACGCGGCGGCCGCGGCGTCAAGGCTGAGAACCTGCGCGAAGACGATGTCATCCACCACGTGGTGCACACCACCGCCCACGCCTTCCTGTTGTTCTTCACGAACAAGGGCAAGGTGTATCGGGTCAAGGCCCACGAGATCCCGCGCAAGGACCGCACCGCCAAGGGGGTGCTGGCGCAGTCGGTGTTGCCGCTCGGCCCGGAAGAGGCGATCGAGGCGCTCATCGACACCCGCGACTACGAGACCTCGCGCTACCTGGTGATCGCAACCAAGTTGGGCCAGGTGAAGAAGACCGAGTTCAAGGAGTACGACAGCCGCAACGCCGCCCTCGTCGCCATCCGCCTCCAGGAGGACGACGAGGTGGTGGCGGTCCGCACCACGATGGGCAAGAACGACGTCCTCATGTTCACCTCGGGTGGGTATGGCATCCGTTTCAAGGAGACGGACATTCGAGCCATGGGCCGTGACACCCAGGGGGTGAAGGGGATCCGGCTACGCGAAGACGATCGTGTGGTGTCCGCCACCTCGAATGGCGACGGCGACGAGGTGTTGCTCCTCACCACCGGAGGCTATGGCAAGCGCACCAAGGTGGCCGAGTTCCGCCGCCAGGCGCGTGGCGGTCTCGGGGTCATCGCCATCAAGCCCACGCGAGTGCGCGGCACCCTGGTCGCGGCAAAGGTGCTGCCACCGAAGTCGGACATCTTCGTCACCTCCACCGACGGCGTGGTGATCCGCATGTCCGCCGATTCCATCTCCCGGCAGAAGCGCGAAGCCACCGGGGTGAAGGTGATGAGCACGGCCGCCGGAGCCGAGATCTCGGCCTTCGCCCTGGTGCCGCCGGAAGCGGACGAGGAGTAAGGCTCTAGGCATTAGGTCCTAGGTTCAAGCAAGAGTCCGCCTCGTGCCTCGTGCCTCGTGCCTAGTGCCGCGTGCCTAGTGCCGATTCCCCGTCAAACCGCGAGCACCCCGTTACCCTGCTCCCATGGCCGTGCAGCGCGTTCGGCGCGTGATTCGCAAGATCGACCCGTGGACCGTGCTCAAGGTCACGCTCGTCTTCAACGCCATCATGTCGCTCGCCTTCGTCCTCGGGACGGTGATCTTCTGGGCGATCTTCGTGAATGCGGGCATCCCGGAGAAGATCAACGATCTGGCGCTGCTCATCGGCATCGAGAACGGGATCAACCTCGAAGGGGCGGTCTACTTCCGCATCGTCGTGCTGCTGGCAGTGGTGGCGACCATCGCGGTGACCGGATTCCTCACCCTCGGGGCCGTGGTCTACAACCTCATCAGTGACCTGGTCGGCGGTATCGAGGTGATCGTGCTCGAAGAGACCACCGGCCCGATCGTGTCGCGGCCCCACATGACGTTGCCCTCCGGTGGCCGCAAAGGCGAGGCCCCACGCCGCAGCATCCTCCCCGGGATGAAGCCGAAGAAGACGCCCCTGGAGCCTTCCGGAGAAGTCGAGCGGATCGGGTAATCGTCGCCCGTCGCCCGTCGCCCGTCGCCCGTCGCCCAATGCGCAATGCGCTCGAAGTCCGAGGTCTCTCTCTTGCCGCTGGCTGTCAGCTGTCAGCTCGGCGGTCACGCCGAATACGCCGCCACACCCAATCCCGCTCCGAGTGCGGCGCCGAGGTACGCCGTGGCGTTGTCGGCGGGCACGTGCACGCCGGGTCCGTAGGCGCCAGCAGCCACGGCGATCGCTCCTGCGGCGAGTGCCAGGGCCTCGAGATGGTCGCGCTGGTCGGCGACACCAACAAGGCGCTCGGTGGGTTTCCCGGCGCTCTTCCCCGACACCGTCACCGCGGCAGCCGCCCAGGTTCCTCCGATGGGCACTTCGGTGCCGCCCTCGACCGCCCGACCCCACCGCGCCCCAACCGGGTCCGGGAAGCCGACCCCGATTCCACGTCGCAATGCCTTCCCGGGAATGGTCCACGCCGTGCCGATGCGGGTGACCGCATCCAGCCCTGCGGCCTCATGGGCAGCGAGGGTGGTGGCGAGGCCGCGGATACCGGCGCCGGTGAGGACGGTGAGACCGGCGGTGGTGAACCTCTCGGCGATGGCCGGCGGCAGTGTTGTGGCGACCACACACGACAACCCGTCCTCGGCGGCGATGGCGGCGAGGGGTGCGGGGTTGGAATCGTCGGTGACGAACACGTCGTACCCGGCGAGTGCGGTGATGCGAATGGCGCGGCGGTCGGAGCCGAGGTGCCCTCCGCCGTAGATGCCAAGGGCGGTCAGGGAGCGTTCGGCGAGCAGGATCAACCCGGCACGCGTGCCGACCTCACCGACGGCATTGAGGGCGATGCGCATCAGACCGGGGTCCAGGTGCCTCGCATG
>CAYYIA010000181.1:0-4168 GCA_964471875.1 uncultured Acidimicrobiia bacterium | reverse complement strand
ATCCCGGCGGCGGAGCAGGGCGGTGGCGATGGCGATGGGCAGGCCGAGCGCGTCGGCCGTCGCCCGCATGCGCCTCACCTCGTCGGGATCGCGCAGCCCCGCGAGGGCGTACTCGACGGCGTCGGCGGGATCGGCACCATCGTTGCGGCGCGCCTGATAGGTGTCGAGGAACTGGGCGACATTGTCTTCGTCGCGGTTCATGAGCAGCAGCGCGGCGATGGCGTCGACATCGAGACCGTCACGAGTGAGGGCGTCGCCCTCGACGCGAAGGTCGTCGCGCAGCGATTCGTAGCGGGTGGCGGCAAGTTCGACGTCGTCGTCGAGATCGGCGAGCGCCGCCGCCACGGCGGGACGGGCGGTGGATGCAGGGAGGCGCTTGTACAGGCCGGTGAGCCGCTCGGTCTTGTCGAGGGCGGTGTGGAAGGCGGCGTCGAGTTCGGTGATCGAGTCGGTGAGCGGGGCATCGGCGACGAGGGCGGGCTCGGCGGTCATGAGTCGCGATCCGAGGTCGGTCGGCGCCGCTGCTCCGAGGCTGGTCTCGGTGAGTCGATCGGCAAGCTGCTCGGCGGTGCGACGCCTCGCCTCGGCCACCCGATGGGGCCGCAGGGCCGCCGCCAGGGTCTCCAACTCGTCGAGGCGCACGGAGAACCGCGCTTCGTCTTTCGGCCCGACAGCCAGGGCATCGCGCACTGCGGCCTGGACCGCATCCTCGAGCATGGCGCGCTCCTGGGATACCTTGAGCTCGAGCGGCTCGGCGGCGTCGGCGACGAGGCGTTCCCGATCGACGACCTCGATCGCTCCCCAGCGCCACAGCGCTTCCAGGGCCTCGTCGTCCGAGGGCGACCGACCCTTGTCGATTTGGCGGAGTGTCACGAGCGCCCGTCGGGTCTCGGTGTCGGTTCGCTTGGCCGGGGGCTTCTCCGAGTACTCGGTGAGGGCTGGCACCTCGGCACCCGAGACCTCGAGGGTCGCCAGCGCGTCGTCCACCCGAGCCTTGCGTGCGGTGGCGATCGCCAGCCGGCGGCGACGGCGGTCGCGCACCACGACGAGGGATCCGGCCCCGACCATGGCACCTCCGATCACCAGCCGGGCGAGTCCGCCTCCGAAGCTGGGAGCATCCTCGTCACCCCCACCCGAGCCACCCCCGGACACATTGAGGTCGAGTGCGGTGAGGACCGCGGCGACGCCGCCGGCGTAGTCGCCGTTGGCGAAGTACGGGTTGCCGGACGCGGCCACCGCGTCGAGTCCCGACAGACTCAAGCCGGAGCCGGTGACGATCTCGGTACGCCGTTCGGCGAGGGCCACGAGGACGACGATGCCGTCGTTGCGCGTGGCATCACCGACCCCCCAGGTGTCGCCGAGCTGCTCGGCAAAGGTCTGCGGGTCCAAGTCGCCCGCCGAGGCGACCACGACGATGGCGATCTCATGGCCATGGGCGGTGACGAATCTCCCGGCGGCATCCTCCAGGGCGGTGTCGTTGCCGAGGACACCGGCGGCATCCGAGACCCAGCCGTCGCACTCGACGCCACGGAACGGGGGGCAGGTGGCGGTCTGCGCCGCCGCCGGACCGGCGACGAGGATGGCAGCGACGAGACCGGCAAGCAGCAGGGTGGGGCGGTGCATCCCCTGATGATCACATGGCGGCGCCAACCCGCAAACTAGGTGGTGCGTATGGCCGGGGCGCCGGCGGCGCCAACCCGCACACCACGCCCGTGGGTCGGACGTGGCGTGGCCCTACGAGGGCAGGTCGAGGGCGAAGGGTGCGGAGCCATCGCGCCACTCGGTGAGGTCGCCGCCATAGCCAGGGCTGTACTTGGCAAAGACCGCCTCGCGGGCGATGCGTTGCTCGGCGGCGGCCCGCACCCTGCGTCCGGTGACCGGGTATTCGGTACGGGCGATGCGAAACGTTGCCTCCGGTTCGGCGAGGAGGTTGCGGCACCAGTCGCTTCGTCCGGCGGCACCAGAGAGCAGATAGATGGTGTCGCCGACCGCGGCGAACCAGATCTCCACGGTGTGGGGGTTGCCGGAACGCCGTCCGGTGGTGGTGAGGTAGCCGAAATCGGCGGTGGCGTGGGACGGCTTGATCGCCATGGTCGCCCCTCCTGGAGGGTGTGAGTCCGGGGCGGACGGCCGCCCCGGACGAGAGTCGGTCCTAGAACCCGTTCTCCGCCAGCCAGTCGGCAGCGATCACATCGGCATCTTCGGCATCGATGTCGTAGCGCTTGTTCAGCGCGGTGAGGTCGCTCGTCGTGATCTTGGCCGACACGGCATCGAGCAGGGCGACGAGGTCATCACCGTAGGCGGCGATGATCTCGTCGGTCGTGATCGGCACGACGTTCTCCGCCGGCTGCAGGCCACCGTCGTCCTCGAGGAGGACGAATCCCTTGGCGGCGATGACCCCGCTCGTGGTGAAGAGCAGTGCGACGTCGATGTCCCCACCCTCGAGTGCGGCAACCGTCAGCGGGCCGCCGACGTCGAGGGGAGAGAACGACGCAAACTCGAGCCCGTAGACCTCCTCGAGGCCGAGGAGGCAGAGTTGGCGTTCGGGGCACTCCGGCGGCCCTCCGAAGGTGAGGGTGCCGTTGTGATCCGCCAGGTCGCTCACGTTCGACAGGCCAAGTGACGCCGCGGTCTCGCTGGTGACGACGATTCCGTTCTTGTCCTGGGCGGGGGCGTACGCGAGGGCGACGAGTCCGTCGGCTGCGATCGCCGCCACCATGGTTTGATAGGTTTCGTCCTCGTCAGGCACCGGGGCGCCCTGTCGGAATGTCAGCAGGCTCCCGGTGTACTCGGGCAGGAGGTCGATGTCCCCGCTCACCAGCGAGGGATAGACCAACTCCCGCGATCCCAGGTTGAAGGTGCGGCTCACGCTGTAGCCATTGGTTTCGAGCACCTGGGCGTAGATCTCGCTCAGGATCAGCGACTCGCCGAAGTTGAACGAGCCGACGGTGATCGTCGGCCCTTCCTTGGTGCCGTCTCCCGAAGCGTCGTCGCCACAGGCGCTCGCCACGAGCGCCAGAACGACGAGGATCGCCCCGACGGCCCCGCTGCGGATTCGATCCCGCATGGGTCACTCCTCTCGATTGGTGGGTGTGTGGGGCACGGCTCCGCTGCGCCCCACCGGCACAACCAACGGTTCGCGGGCGATGTTCCCGGCTTTGCGGGCAGGAGCGGTGCCTTTCGGCACCAGGTGTCGCTCGAGGCGGGAGAATCCGATCTCGGTGGCCACGGCCAGCAGCGCGACCAGGATCGCACCCGCCGCAATCTGCACCGAGTCGCGCACCGCGAATCCGTCCACGATGAACCGCCCGAGGCCGCCATAGGCGACGAGGGCTCCGAGCGGAGCGGTGGCGACCACCTGAACGGCCGTCACCCGAACTCCGCTCATGATCACGGCCGCCGCCATCGGCAGTTCGATGGCGGTGAGGACCCGCCGCTCATCGATCCCCATGCCCCGGGCCGCTTCGACCGTGTCGGGATCGACTCCCCGCACCCCGGCGTGGGCGGTGATGAACACCGGTGGGGCGGCGAGGGCGAACAGCGCCACGAAGATCGGCAGGAATCCCAGGCCAGAGTCGATGAAGGGGAGGGCATCGGCGAGGCGGATCGTGATCGGCAGGGCCAAGGCGACGATGCCGAACGAGGGGAGGGCGCGGCCGATGTTCACCATCGAGGTGACCGCAACCCCACCCCGTCCGGTGTGCCCGAGCCAAGCTCCCAGGGGAAGGGCCACCGCCACCGCCGCGACCAGTGCGGCCGCCGAGACCGTGAGGTGCTCCCAGATCCGCATGAGGTATCCGGTGTCGCCATCCCACGACGATGCGAACCAGTGCGCCAGGTCGCCTAGGAACTCGATCATGTCGCCGACCTGCGGCGTGACCATGGGGTGAGCATCCGCTCCACGCCCACCAGGGCGGCGTCGAGCGTCATCGCCAGGAGCACCGACAACGCGGTGCCGAGGACGATCTCGGTATCGAAGAACCGGTTGAGGCCGCGCAGGATGAAGAAGCCCACGCCTCCCTGGCCGATCAGTGCGGTCACTGTGACCAGACCGACGGTGGTGACCGCGGCGATGCGGACGCCGGCGATGATGACGGGCAGGGCGAGCGGGATCTCGATCTCCCACAACAGGCGCCGCGGTGCATACCCCATGCCCCGGGCCGCTTCG
>CAYYIA010000180.1:0-4175 GCA_964471875.1 uncultured Acidimicrobiia bacterium | reverse complement strand
GGGGCCCTCGCCGTCCTCGGGCTCAAGGGCATCTCCTGGCTGATGGTGCTCGGGTGGACGGCGTCGTACGTGCTCTACCGCCGGTTGCGCACCGAACCGATCCACGCCGTGGCCAGCACCGAGCGCCCCGATTGGCGGCGCTCGGTGGGGCGGATGCGCCCGATGCTCACGCTCATGGCGGGTCTGGTGGTACTGCGCGCCATGGCGGTGGCGGCACCGGGAGTGTTTGCGCCGATCTTCCTGAAGCAGGAGGGCAGCAGCACGCTGGTCGCCGCGGCCGCGGTCACGGTGTTCCAGGCGGCGGGCATGTTCGGCACACTCGCTGCGGGATGGGTGAGCGATCGCGTGGGACGCCGCGCCGTGCTGCTGTTCGGTGCGCTCGTCGGACCGGCTGGCCTGCTCGCCTTCACCGCTCTCGAAGGCTTGGGTCGATTCCCGTTCTTGTTCCTCGCCGGCGCAGCCACCCTCTCGATGCACCCGGTCTGTATGGCCGTGGTCCAGGAGACCTTCCCCGAGAGCCGGGGCCTGGCCAACGCCATCTACCTCTCCACAGCGTTCGTGATGTCGTCGGGAGCGGCCGTGGTGGTCGGAATCCTCGGCGACCACATCGGACTGCGTCCGGCGTTCGTGGTGAGCGCCCTGGTCACCCTGCTCAGCGTGCCCCTCATGCTGCGACTTCCCCGGGACCGTCACCGCGGCTGATCGCTAGATCTGCTTGGTGACGTCCTCCAGCCGTGCCGCGAAGAAGGCAATGAGGTCGTCGGCGTCGAGGTTGATCGCCACCCCGTGCGCACCACCTCCGATCGAGGCGAGACCCGCCATCGAGGCATCGGCGATGACCGGCAACACCGTCGCCGAGCCGAACGGGGTGATGGTGCCGGGGGCGTAGCCGGTGGCAGCCAGAGCCTCCTCGGCGGTGGCGAGCGACATCCGCGACACCCCGCAGACGCCACGCAACTTGGCCCAGTCGATGACCCGGTCCGCCGGTACCAGGACCATGAGCAGGTCACCCTCGCCGCGCCGCACCACGATCGTCTTGATCACCCTATCGAGCGCCACCTCGCGGGCCGCAGCGGCCTCCTGCACGGAATGGACGACGCCGTACTCGACGATCTCATGGGCGAGACCGGAGGCGGCGACGGCGCGCAGGGCCGGGTTGTCAGCCATCCAGCAACAGATCGCTGAACCGGTCCCGCACCACCTTCTTGTCGAACTTGCCGACGCTGGTCTTGGGAACCGCATCGGTGAACTCGATGACATCGGGCAACCACCACTTGGCCACGCGGCTGCCGAGATGTGCCATGAGCTCTTCGGCGGTGACGTCGGTGCCGGGACGCTTTACCACCAGGGCCAGCGGACGCTCCTGCCACCGCACGTGCTTCACCCCGATCACCGCCGCCTCCAGCACCGCGGGATGCGCCATCAACTCCCGTTCGAGGTCGAGCGACGAGATCCACTCACCACCGGACTTGATCACGTCCTTGGCACGATCGGTGATGACGATGTAGCCCTCGGGGGTGATCTTGCACACGTCGCCGGTGCGCATCCACCCATCGACGAAGGTCTCGCGGCGGTCGTCGCGGTAGTACTCGGCGGCGATCCAGGGGCCTCGGATGAGCAGTTCACCGAACGCCACCCCGTCGTGAGGCAGTTCGGTGCCGTCCTCGTCGACGATCTTCACCTGCAGTCCAGCCACCGGGAACCCGGCACTCTGCAAACGGTCCAGTTGCTCCTCAAACGGCAGCTCGGCGTGCTCGGGGAGCAGGGCCGCGATCGAAGCGATGGGGTTGGTCTCGGTCATGCCCCAGCCCTGCTGGAGCAGGATCCCTCGCTCGCGGTGGAACCACTCGATCATGGCGCGGGGCACCGCCGACCCGCCGCACAGGAAGGCCCGGATCGACGAGGTATCGGCCTCGGGATGCTCCATCAGGTACTGCTGGATGCCACCCCAAACGGTGGGCACCCCTGCGGAGAACGTCACCTGCTCGCGTTCGAACAACCCGACGAGGGCGGGTGCGGACAGGTCGGGTCCGGGGTACACGATGGTCGCCCCCACCGTGGTGGCGGCGAACGGGTACCCCCATGCGGCGGCATGGAACATGGGCACCACCGGAAGCACCACATCGGATGCGGCGATGGGAAACACCGCCAGGGCGCTCAGGGTGTGGAGATACGTGGATCGCTGGGTGTAGGCCACTCCCTTGGGGTGACCCGTTGTACCCGAGGTGTAGCAGAGCATCATCGGGGATCGCTCGTCCAATCGCGGCCACTCCCGCCATGGTTCGGCGTCGGCGATGAGGTCCTCGTAGGCGATGACATTCGGCAGCGAGCACGGCGGGACCGCATCACCCATCACCACGTAGTGCTCGACCGCGGTGAGATCCGCGGCAAAGCGCTCGACCAGGGGAATCAGCCCCGGGTCGACGAAGATCACCCGGTCACCGGCGTGGTTGGCGATGTAGGAGAGCTGGTCCGGGAACAGGCGGATGTTCAAGGTGTGGCAGATACGCCCGGTGTTGGCGGTAGCCCAGTAGAGCTCGTGGTGGCGGATGTTGTTCCAAGCGAACGTGCCGACGGCGTCGCCTTGGCGGATTCCGAGTCGGTCGAGCGCGGTCGCCAGCCGCCGCACCCTGTCGTCGGTCGCCCCGTAGGTGGTCCGGGTGACGCTCAGGTCGTGTTCGACCGAGACGATCTCCCGCCCGGGGTGAAGCCGCACCGCGTGGTCGTACAGGGTCGACAGCAGCAGCGGGAAGTCATCCATCATGTGCGGCACGGCCCACCCCCTCACGAGTTGGGGGCGAGCCTATCCGCTGAGCCTCTCAGGCGTCGCCGCCGGTCGACCGCTCGCCGAGCCCGCCCCCCCGGTGAACTCAGAACCGCTCGATCAACGCCGGGAACCTCGCCAGGTTCGTGGCGTCAGCCGCGGCCCTTCTTGAGGTCCTTGGTGCGATCTTCCCGCACCTTGTACACCAGGCTCTGGAACATCTCCGGGTCGGGGATGTCGCCGAAGCGCTGCTGGCCCTGCTCGCCGGCCGACTCGATCAGCAAGTCGCCGGACCGCAGCACCCGCTCCAAGATGTTCTGCGAGAAGGCCAGGTCGTTGATGTTCTCCAGTGGGATCTCCTTGCCCTTGCGGGCCAGGACCCCGCTGCGACGGATCAGTCGCTCGTTGGTGAGCACGTAGTGCGTGAACCACCAGGAGATGAACGGATAGAAGCCCATCTTGAGGAAGGCGATGATGGCGAGCGCCGTTACCCCCCAGTCGAAGGCGTCGACATCGGGCACCACCCTCCAGGTGAACACCACTGCCGCGATGAAGAGCAGGGTCCAGAAGAACGGAAAGACGAGGAGGCGCCAGTGGGGCCGAAACTCCCGGATGACCTCTTCGCCCTCGGTGAGCAGACGGTGTGGGTAGGACATGGGGCAAGGGTACTGCGATGCCCGCGGCCCGCTTCCCCCTGCCCGCTGCCCGCTCGAGATGCCAGATGCCAGATGCCAGATGCGGGTGCCGGGTTCCGGGTGCCGGACGGGTAACGGTTCTGGCGGGAAGCGGGAAGCGGGCCGCGGGAAGCGACGGACCCCAGAACGCGGTGAAGCCCCGAGTGAGTCTCGGCCGAAGCCTGCACCCTCCCGGGGCTTACCGGACGAAGCATTCCTTGCGACTTGCTCCTGTACCCCGCCTCGGAACGAATCCGTGTGCGAAGCCTGGCCCGGCGACCGCACCAGCGCTTTCGCCTGATGCGACCCTCCCTTGCGGGAGCGAGGTCGGAAACCGCCTCCGAGAGTTACCTCCCTTCGGCTCCCCGGGTCACCCCGAGTGGTATCGAGGAAGATACGACACCCCGCTCGCCCGGGTCAACCGAAACCGCTTCCCAGATTTCGCGTCTCAGCAGGAGATTTCGCGCGGACCGACGCCCGACGCCCGCTCCTGGACACTCGACGCCACACGGGTAACCGGGTGACGGGCACCCGGTTCTGGCGGGAAGCGGGCCGCGGGCCGCAGGTGGCCTCAGACGCGGAGAAGCCCCGAGTGAGTCTCGGCCGAAGCCTGCACCCTCCCGGGGCTTTCCGGTCGAGGCACACCTTGCGGGATGCCCCTTGTACTCCGCCTCGGAACGAGTCCGTGTGCGAAGCCTGGCCCGGCGACCGCACCAGCGCTTTCGCCTGATGCGACC
>CAYYIA010000179.1:0-4252 GCA_964471875.1 uncultured Acidimicrobiia bacterium | reverse complement strand
CGCTCGAGGCCTTCCGCCTGCCCGAGTTCGACCTCGCCACGGCCGGCCTCCCCGCTTGGTTTCTCCCCTCCGGTGCCTATGCCTTCCCCGAGGGAGCGAGCACGTGGGCGATGGCCTGGTCGCGCGACACCGATCCCGTGGGGTTCGACTTCACCCCTGCTGGTCATGACCGATTCGACGGCGTGGTGTGGCCGGAACTGGTGCGACACGTGCCCGCCTTCGATGCGTTGCGCGTCGAGTCGTCATGGGCCGGGCTGTACGACGTCAACACCCTGGACGGCAACGCCATTCTGGGGCAATGGCCCGACATCGGCGGCCTCCATCTCGCTGTGGGGTTCTCTGGACACGGCTTCCAGCAGGCCCCCGCGGTGGGGAGATACCTCGCCGAGGAGATCCGGGGCTCCACGCACGCTCTCGACCTGTCGCGCTTCGGCCCGCAACGAGTGATCGACCGGGTGCCACTGTTCGAGCACGCGGGGCGGATCATCTAAGTCCCAGATGCCAGACTCCAGATGCCAGACTCCAGATGGTCCCTGGCTTCTGGTATCTGGCATCTGGCATCTGGCCTCATGCCATCATCCCCTGATGCGCATCCGTCCCACGGTCGGCGACCTCTCCGGTGCGGTGGGCGATCTCGGGGTGATGGTGCCGTTGGTGGCGGCCCTCGTGCTCGTCAACGGACTCGATCCCGGTGCGGTGCTGATCGCCGCGGGAGCTTTGGTGATCACCGCGGGTGTGGTGTTTCGGATTCCGTTCCCCGTTCAGCCACTGAAGGCGCTGACCGCGCTCGCCGTCGCCCAGAGCTTGTCGCCCGATGTGATCCATTCCGCGGGTCTGCAGATCGGACTGATCCTCGTCCTCCTGGCAGTCACCGGGCTCGCCGGATGGTTGGCTCGTCTGTTCACCCGCGCGGTGATTCGGTCACTGCAGTTCGCCGTCGGCATGCTGCTCGTGGTCACGGCGGTGCGCTTGGCGCTCGATTCGCCGGCGATCTTCGAGAACCCGCCGAGCCGACTCTGGAACGTGGCGCTCACCGCCGCCACGCTGGTGCTGGTGGCGATTGCCGCCTCGACTGGTCGCTACCTCATCATCGGGATCCTGTTCGCTGCGGGTGTGATCGTCGGCGTCGTGGCGGCGGACGTCGACTTCGGGGCGATCACCCTCCATGGTCCCGATGTCGGGCTCCCCCCTTGGTCGGTGGCGTGGTCCGCCTTCGTGCTGTTGGTGGTGCCGCAGATCCCCCTGACCTATGGCAACGCCGTGGTCGGGGTGAGCGACCTGGCGCGCGAGCAATTCGGCGACGCCGCCAGCCGCGTGACTCCCGCGAAGGTGGCGCTGTCGTGCGGTGTCGGGAACGTCGTCTCCGCCGCCATCGGCGGGATGCCGATGTGCCACGGTTCGAGTGGTTTCACAGCGCACGTTCGCCTCGGGGCACGCACCGCGGCAATGAACCTGGTTCTCGGCGGCGTCTTCCTCACCCTCGGCCTGATCTTCTCGAACCAGGTGCTGGTGCTCTTCGGTCTCCTCCCGGTGTGGGCCCTCGGCGGCTTTCTCGCCTACGCCGGGGTCCGGCACGCCTTGCTGATCATGGACTTGCGCGGGGCGAGGCTGGCGATCGCCCTCGTCGCCGGGGTGGTGGGCATCGTGTTCGGCAATCTGGCGATCACGACCGGCGTGGCGATCCTCGCCGAGCATGGTCCCGCCATTGCGCGACGGATGACGCGGCGGAAGGCACCAGTCGGGTAGCCGAGCCCCTCAGTGCACCGGCTGGCGGATCGCCGTCTTGAGGCGCTCAGGAGCCGTGGCTCTGGGATCGCTCAGGTAGATCTCGTGGTGCCTGCCACGCATCGTCAGCCCGTTGTCGGTGATGTAGTCGTGTAGCCGCTGGATCGTGGCCGGCTCCGCCTCGTAGGGTCCGATGTGCATGATCTGCACCGAGCGGCCTTCGTCGAGGACGTCGAGCCGCACCCGATCGAGCAACGGAGCCGGCTTGCCCTTGCTGCGCACGCTGTCGATGGCGGCTGCGACATGGTCCTCGGTGACGAAGTCGGGCACGATGATCATCGCAGTCCACTTCCACTGCGACGGATCCGAAATCGGGAACGCACCCGCAGAGTCGTGCCACCACAGCGTCTCCAGGGGACCGATGGTGAATTCGAACTCGGGCTTCAGTGCGAACTTGAGGGTGTAGGCAACCGGATACAGGGTGGCGATGGCATCCATGTAGGCCTGCCCGCCGGGGGCGCCCTCGCCATCGACCATGAGATACCGGAACGGCGGAATGTCCTCTTCGACCACCCTCGCGTCAGGCGGGTTGAAGAAGCGCTTGTAGTCCTTCTTGAAGTCGATCTTCATGAGATACCAGATACCAGATGCCAGATGCCAGATGCCCGGGGGAAGACGACCCCCTGTCGCTGAGACCGGGGAGCCTGTATGAATACCACGTGGGTGATTATCGGGAGCTCGTGGTGTGGCAGCACTCCCGCGAGATGACGCGTCGGGTCTTCGAGGCCACCCGCACCTTCCCTCGATCCGAAGGTGCCGGCCTTGCAGCGCAGCTGCGCAACGCCACCACCTCGATCGGTGCCAATCTCGCCGAGGGCTTCGGTCGACCTTCTGATCGAGATACCGCCCGGTTCATCGGGATTGCGATCGGATCAGCCAATGAGGTGGAACAGCACCTCACGACCGCGCTCGACGTCGGCTACTTCAACACCCGCGACGCCACCGAACTCCTCGGATCGATCGCGGAGATCCGTAGGATGCTGACGGCCCTTCACAAGACGGTTCGCACCCGAAGCCGCTAGGTCCGCCGTCCGCCGTCCGCCGTCCGCCGTCCGCCGTCTGGCATCTGGCATCTGGCATCTGGCATCTGGCATCTGGCCTCTACTTGGTGGGCGGCGTCTCCGGGGCGGTCTCGCTCCACAACTCCTTGATGGCTCCGAGGCTGCTGAGGATGCCGCTCATCTCCATGGGGATGAACACCTTCGAGGCCTTGCCGTCGGCGACCGCCTTGAGAGCCTCGAGGTAGCGGATTGCGATCAGGTCGGGGGAGGGGTCACCATTGTGAATGGCCTTGAACACCCGCTCGATGGCCTGACCTTCACCTTCGGCGACCGTCAGCTTCTGGAACTTCTCCGCCTCGGCGACCTCCTTGATCGCCTGGGCCTGGCCCTGGGCCTCGAGCACCCGGGCCTCCTTCACGCCTTCGGCCTTGAGGATCGCGCCCCGCTTCTGGCCTTCGGCCTCGGTGACGGTGGCGCGGCGGTCGCGCTCGGCCTTCATCTGGCGGTGCATGGCCTCGGTGATGTCCGGCGGCGGGTCGATGCGCTGGATCTCGACGCGCACGACGCGCGTGCCCCAGACGTCGGTCGCTTCATCGAGCACCTGGCGCAACTGGGTGTTGATCATGTCGCGCGAGGTGAGCGCCTCGTCCAACTGCAACTCGCCCACGATGTTTCGCAGGTTGGTCTGCGCCAACTTGGTGGCGGCGAGGATGAAGTTGGCCACGTTGTACTTCAGCTTCACGGGGTCGGTGGCCTGGTAGTACACGACCGCATCGACGGTGACCACCACGTTGTCCTTGGTGATGACCTCCTGCGGCGGCACATCGACGACCTGCTCGCGCATGTCCACCCGGCGGATGCGCTCGATGAACGGGATGATGAAGCGCAGGCCGGGGTCGACCAGGCGGTCGAAACGACCGAAGCGCTCAACCAGGCCCTTTTCGAACTGGGTGACGATCTTCAGCGCTCGGGCGACGACGATGAGGAAGAAGATCCCGACGACGATCAGGATCACGGCAAGAGGGGCGAGTTCGTTCATCGGATCTCCTTGTCGAGCGGCGCCACCACCAGGCGGGTGCCGCGTACCTCAACCACCTTCACATCGACGCCTTCGGCGATCGGACCCGAGTCGCTCGTGGCACGCCACATCTCGGTCTCCATACGCACCCGGCCCTGGTTGTGCGCCGGGTCGATTGCCTCGATGACCCTGGCCCGCTGACCGACGAAGCGGTTGGAGCCCACCGGATGCTGCTTCTCGTCCCCACGGACCACGAACTTGCGCAGGGTGAACAGGGCGATCACCGAAACCACCAGGAAGACGATCAGCTGCGGGATCTCGCCGACGTCGGCATAGGCGAGGGCAGCCGCTGCCGCTGCACCCACCGCGAAGGGCAGCATGAAGAACCCCGCGGTGAAGATCTCGGCGATGGCCAGGAACACCGCGGCGCCGATCCAGAACCAGAGCC
>CAYYIA010000178.1:0-4269 GCA_964471875.1 uncultured Acidimicrobiia bacterium | reverse complement strand
CGCCTCCCATTCGAGACCGAGGCGAATCCGTATGTCGACGAAGCCCGCCTCATCAACTTCAAGTACTTCTTCACCCGCAAGCTCATGTTCGTCAAGGAGTCCCACGCCTTCGCCCTGTTCCCGGGCGGCTTCGGCACCCTCGACGAGACCTTCGAGATCCTCACCCTGACCCAGACCGGCAAGGCGGCGCTGCAACCGATCGTGCTCATCGAGGCGCCCGGCACCGGCTACTGGCAGGAGTGGATCGAGTTCGTCGCCGACACCCTCGTCCCCAAGGGGATGATCACCCCCGAGGATCTCAACCTCTTCACATTCGTGACGGACGCCGAATCGGCCGCCGCCGAGGTCTGTGGCTTCTACCGCAACTACCACTCCCAGCGCTACATCGGCGACGACCTCGTGCTGCGCATGCTCCGGGGCCCGGGACGCGAGCGCCTCGAGGCCTGGAACGACGAGTTCGGCGACATCCTCTCGGACGGGCGCATTGCCACCATCGATGCCGCCGAGTTGGACGACGAGGAGGATGGCTACCGGGGACTCGACTGTCTCAAGCTCTCCTTCGACCGCCGCAACCATGGCCGGCTTCGGCTGCTGATCAATCGGATCAACGAGATCGGGACCGGAGAAGGCGCGCCAGCGGGCTAGTAAACTCAAGGCCCCATGCGCGAGATCCTCGCCGACCTCGTCGCCGAACAGCAAGGTTTGGACCAATCCCTGCAGCGGGCACCTGACAGGGATTGGCGTCAGCGCGTGGCGACCGGCGGCGTCACCGTGCAGGACACCATCGCCATCCTCGCATGGGGCGAGCAGCACGCTGCCCGCCTCATCACCGGGAAGCTCTCGATCGACGATCTCCTCGCCGACTTCGGCGACCTCACCACCTTCGAGAAAGCGGGCGTGGCCGAGGGTAAGGGCAAGCGCCCGCAGGAGGTCATCGAGTGGTGGCGGTTCGCCCGAGCCGATGTCGTCGACGCCCTGAGCCGGATGAAGCCGGGCCAGAAGGTCCGCTGGCTCGACGGAAAGATCTCGGCGCGTACCTTCGCCACGATCCGCCTCGCCGACACCTGGTCCCACGGGTTGCGGATCCTCAGCTGCCTGGACAAGGAGATCGTCGACACCGCCCGCCTGCGCCACATCGCCTGGCTGGGGTGGGCGACCCTCCCCCACGCCTTCGGTGCCGCCGGGGAGGACTTCGAAGACATCCGCGTCGAGCTCGGAGGGCCGAATTACGCCCGCTGGGTGTTTGGCGACGAGGACGCCGACAACGTCGTGCGTGGCCCGGCCGGCGACTGGTGCCGCCTGGTCGTCGGCCACACCGACGACCCCGGCGAACTCACCGCAACCGGTGACCTGGCCGAACTCGCCCTCGAAGTCGCCGGCATCTACCGATGAGCCCCCGGCTCATCGGGATGGTTCACCTCGGACCCCTCCCGGGCTCACCGCGCTTCGACGGCGATCTGGGCTCCGTGCTCGAAGCGGCTTCCGCCGACGCCCGCACGCTGTTCGATGCCGGGTTCGACGGTCTCATGGTCGAGAACTTCGGTGATGCGCCCTTTTACGCCGACGACGTACCCAAGACGACGATCGCGGCGATGACCCGCGCGGTTGCGGCCGTCGCCGCCTTCGGGCTTCCCACCGGGGTCAACGTGCTGCGCAACGACGCCCTGGGCGCCATCGCCGTCGCCGCAGCGACGGGGGCCGCCTTCATCCGGGTGAACGTGCTCTCCGGGGTGATGCACACCGACCAGGGAACGATCACCGGTAAAGCAGCCGAGGTGGCGAGGCTGCGGGCCGCGGTCGCTCCCGAGGTGATGGTCTTTGCCGATGTGTTCGTCAAGCATGCCACTCCCCCGCCCGGGCTCACCATCGATCGCGCCGCCGCCGATCTCTGGGAACGCTCCGGTGCCGACGCCATCGTGGTGAGTGGTCCGGGCACGGGCCGCGCCGTCGACCGCTCCCACCTCGACCGTGTGGCCGCCGCGGCGCCCGGAGCACCCATCTACATCGGGTCGGGGGCCGACGCCGGGTCCGCACGCGATCTGCTTGCGGTGTGCCACGGGCTCATCGTCGGCACGTCGCTCAAAGTCGGCGGGATCACCACTGCGCCCGTCGATGCGGCGCGCGCCCGTGCCTTCATTGCGGCGGCATCGTGAACACGTATGTCTTCCAGCCGGGGACCATCCATGTCCTCCGCCTCGAAGCGGGGATGGACATCGTCGATGCCATCACCGGCTACGCCACCGAGCGCGGCATCCGGGCCGCATGGTTCAGCTATCTCGGAGCCGTCAGCCGCGCCGCGCTTCGCTACTACGACCAGGTCGGTCACGCCTATCGAGACTTCACCATCGATCGTCACCTCGAGGTGCTGTCGGGTGTCGGCAACATCTCGATGCTCGACGGTGCACCGTTCGTCCACACCCATGCAGCCTTGGGCGACGAAGACGGCCATGCGTTCGGCGGCCACCTCAATCGCGGCTGCATCGTGTTCTCCGTCGAGGTGAGCCTGCAGGAGTTGATCGGCGATCCACCGGTGCGCCATCACGATCCGGCGAGTGGCCTGAACCTGTGGTGCCTCACCCCTCCGGGTGAGTCGGCTCGCTGAGTTCGAAACCCGACTTCATGAGCAGGTTGAGCATCCCCGGAGCAGGCTCGCGAAACTGCACGGGCCGAAAGGCGTCGTCGAGCCCGGTGATGAAGCGCTGCAGGGTCATCACGATGTGACGGTGGCCGATGGTGTGGAGGTCGGTGACCTCTGAACGGCCAAAGGCAACGAGCCGCACCCGCACCCGTCCGCCGCCCCGTGCCGGAACCACACACAGTGACCGGGCCCCGACCTCGTCGACGATGGAACCGACGTCGCCCATGAACAGCCACTCGATCCGGCGCAGCACGGTGTGCAGCACGACGTGGGCGCGCAGCCCGGAGTTGAAGTCGACAGCGCCCTGCTTGACCTCACCGATGATGACGTCGATCAGATCCGGTTCGAGGAGCAGCGCAGGGTCCTCGATGGCCACGATGCGAGCTTCGGCATCGGTATGCGGGTCACCGGCCACGAGAGCGCCCGGAAAGCGAACGCCCATCACATCGACATCGGTGACCGCCTCGAACTCGCCATGGTCGTTGCGGGCCTGCACCTCGAACTCGCTCATGGTGAGATACCCGTTGAAGCGGAGATAGCTCTCCACGAGGTTCACAGCGATGTCCACGGGCCCTCGCTCTCGATCGAATCGACCCCATCTTGGTCACTTCCGGAGCGGTCGCTCGCGATAGCCTGACGCCATGATCGGCTTCGGCAACCTCCCCTTCTCGTCGCGTGCGAGCTTCGTCGGCGTGCCGATGCGCACCCTCGAGGCGGTCGGCGACGCATCCGTGGTGATCCTCGGAGCTCCCCTCGACTGGGGCACGAGCTACCGGCCGGGAGCGCGGTTCGGCCCTTCGGCGGTCCGGACGGCCGACTACCTCGAGGCCGACGGTCGCCGGCCCCATCTCGACACCGGCATCGATCCGCTCGAGGTGCTCGGTGTCGTCGACATCGGCGACGTCGAGGTCGTGCCCGGCTACCTCGAGGACGCCATCGATCGGATTCGCCGCGCCGTCACCGCCGTGGCTGCGCGCGGAGCGGTGCCCATCGTCATCGGGGGCGATCACACCATCACCTTTCCCGATGCCGGTGGAGTGGCCGATGTGATCGGCCACGGCGAGGTCGCGCTCATCCATTTCGACGCCCACGCCGACACCGGTGAGAGCCAGTGGGGCATGCTCCATGGCCACGGCACCCCGATGCGCAGACTCATCGAGTCCGGTGCGGTTCCCGGCCACCGGTTCGTCCAGATCGGACTACGCGGCTACTGGCCCGAACCTGAAACCGTCGCCTGGATGCGCGACCAGGGCATGCGGTCGTACTTCATGGCAGAGATCGTGAGCCGGGGTCTCGACGCCGTCGTCGACGAGGCGGTGCGCCACGCCGCCGACGGAGCTCGCGGCGTGTTCATCTCGGTCGACATCGACGTCGTCGATCCCGGTGCCGCGCCCGGCACCGGAACCCCCGAACCCGGGGGGATCACTGCTCGCCAGCTCCTCGACACGGTGCGCCGTCTCGGCCGCGAGCTGCGCGTCGTCGGTGCCGACGTCGTCGAGGTCGCCCCCGCCTACGACCCCGCCAACATCACGGCCCTCCTCGCCAATCGGGTCATCCTGGAACTGCTGAACGGGATGGCGCAAAGGAGGTTGTCCGGCGCCTGAAACGCCGAACAACCTCCCGCCCGCCGC
>CAYYIA010000177.1:0-4290 GCA_964471875.1 uncultured Acidimicrobiia bacterium | reverse complement strand
CGGCGCCGCCCTCCGCCCGCACCGACTGGGTCCACCCACCCACGCCGCGCGCGGGGGGGCCCGGCGCTGCCGCGCCGGGCCCCGACTCGATCGATCGTGGATTCGGTTACGGGTGGTTGGCGTCGACCTCGGTGGCGAACAACGTCCCCGGGATCAGCTCGCCGTTCACATAGGTGCCGACCCAGATGTCGTACACCCCGTCGGGAGCGGTGGCGAAGTCGATCGTCGGGTTGTAGCCCTCGTACGAGTCGTCAGCGCAGAACCAATCACCATTGGGATCGTTGATGACCATGACGGTGTCGTCACCGGCCGTCGCCGCGATGAAGTAGAACCGCAGCCCGCCGCCGGCACCCGTCCAGGTGATCTCGACATCGGGCTGTGCGGTCACGTACCCGGCGCATTCGCCGCCCAGGTAGGCGGAGACGTCGATGTCGCCACCGGCGGAGACCTCCAACCCCTGCGGGTCGGGCTCGAAGCCGGCGAGCAACTCGAAGGCGCCGTAGTTGGCGTCGAGGCTGGCATCGAGAGCGCCACCGTCACCGGTGAGCTCGGGCACCGTCACATAGAACGAACCGACGATCTCGTCGGCGACGGCCAGGTCTGCCTCGGTGACCATGGTGATCTCGACGAGGGCGGTGAACTCACCACCCGCCGGGCGGGCGGCGATGATCACGAACACGGTGCCGACGCCGCCGCAGTCGTTCCACCAGTCGTAGGCGCCGGCATAGACACCGTCGTCGTACTCGTAGCGTCCGTCGTAGGTGCATTCCTCGGCGATGTAGCCGTAGGCGTCGAGCACCTCGTCGATGGTGCCGGGGATCAGGGGGCTGGCCCCGAAGAACAGGCCGGGGACGCCCCAGGTCGAGCTCCACCCCTCGTAGTCGGGCGAGGCGCTCAGGGCGACACCGATGCCGCCCTCGACCGTGCCATCGAGACCGAAGATGTTCTCGGTCCAGGGCTCGCCGTTGACGTCGACCCATTCGATGGGCAGATTCACGGAGAGCACCCCACTGTCGTCGGTGACGGGTACGTAGTCGCTGTAGTCGTCGACGGTGGTCGGGTCCGCGGGGACGGTCACCGGGGTGCCGCCGGCGACGAAGCCGCCGGCGAGGGCCAGGCCGTCGACGCGATCGTCGTCGGGCTTGGGAACCGTGGTATCCGTGGTGCCGGCGGTGGTCGTCGTGGTCGAGGCGCCGGTCGTGGTCGTGGTCGCCGCCGTGGTCGGGGTGGCGGCGTCATCGCCGCAGGCCACGGCCACGAGCAGCAGCGCGGTGGTGAGCAGAAGCAGTCGACGGGTGATCACAGGTGTCCTTTGTCGAGGGTGAATCACGCGGATGGTGGCATGGTCTGGGGTGAGAGCAAATCATCCCTTGTTCACTTGGGAACCGTTGTCGCCTCCCCGGTCGTCACAATGGGGAAGGTCAGTCGATAGAAGAAGAAGGAATGACATGCGCAGACTCCTCGTACTCCTTGCCCTCTCGGCCGTCGTCCTGGCGGCCTGTGGCACGGAGGGTTCCGTGAGCGGCTTCGGAGCCGGAGACGGCTCCGCCACAAACGGCATCAACGTCACCGGCCAGGGCCGGGTGTTCGGCACCCCCGACACCCTGACCCTGAACCTCGGCGTCGCCGTGGTTCGCCCGACGGTGAACGCCGCCACCGCCGAAGCGGCCGCCAAGGCCCAGGCGATCATCGCCGCCCTCAAGGCGAACGGTGTCGCCGAGGCCGACATCCAGACCGCCAACTACGCCATCTGGCCCGAGTACGAATACAGCGACAACACCCAGCGCCTGGTCGGCTACCGGGTGAGCAACGACCTCACGGTCAAGGTGCGTGACCTCGACAAGGCGGGCGACGTCCTCGACGCCGCCACCGCCGCCGGGGGCAACGACACCGTGGTCCAGAACCTCTCGTTCAGCATCGAAGACAACACGGCGCTGCTCGAGATGGCCCGGACCGCGGCGTGGAACGACGCCGAGGCCAAGGCCGAGCAGTTGGCCCGCCTCGCCGGTGTGAACCTGCGTGGTGCGATCTCGATCACCGAGTCGATCTCCTACAACCAGCCTCCGATCTACTACGCGGAGCGTGCCATGGCCGCCGATGCGGGGGGCACCCCGATCGAGTCCGGCCAGCAGGAAGTGACCGTGGTGGTGTCGGTGACCTTCAGCATCGGTTCGTAACCTCACTCCCTGCGAACCCGAGGAAGGGCCGTGGTGACACGGCCCTTCCTCGCGTCTCGAGTCGGATGGGGTGGAGTCCGCAGTCGCTGACCGCGTTTGTGGCGCTCGGGTTCCTACAGTTCTCCCCGGGTGATTCTGTTGAGAAGGGAGCCACCCATGGCAAACAAGGACAAGGGCGCCAAGCCCACGAAGAAGCCGGCCGCTCACACCCTCAAGGAGAAGCGAGCCGCCAAGAAGAACAAGAAATCCACGTAGGTGGGCGAGAGGGGGTGCGGGAGACCGCACCCCCGCTCAGTCTCGAGCCGACAGCCGACAGCAAGCGCTGACTTGACCGTCCCTCGCAAGCCGATAGGTCATGGCTGACGGCTGATAGCAGGCACGGATCTAGCCATTCGCCCCTAGCGGCGCCACCTTCGTCGCGCCGACACTCTCGCTGGTAGGAGGGTGGCGTATGCGCGAGTTCATCGACGGCAACACCGCGATCGTGCGCGCCGCCCTCGATGCCGGCTGCACCTTCTTCGCCGGGTACCCGATCACGCCGGCTTCGCCAATCCTCATGGCGATGATGCGACAGCTTCCCCGGGTTGGCGGCGTCGCCATCCAGGGTGAGGATGAGATCGCCTCCATCGGCATGTGCATCGGGGCGACGCTCGCCGGTGCCCGGGCGATGACGGCCACCAGTGGTCCCGGCATCAGCCTGTACAGCGAGAACATCGGCCTGGCGATCATGGGGGAGGTGCCGCTCGTCATCGTCGACGTGCAGCGCCTCGGTCCCTCGACCGGTGGGGCCACCACGGTTTCGCAGGGTGACGTCCAGTTCGTGCGGTGGGGGACTGCCGGCGGCTTCCCCATCATCGCCCTGGCACCGTCGACGGTCCCCGAGGCGTACACCCTCACCGTGCGCGCCTTCGAACTGGCGGAGCGGTTCCGCTGCCCGGTGTTCCTCCTTACCGACAAGGAACTCGCCACCACCCTCACCACCGTGGACCTCGACGGCCTGGGAGCGGCACCGGTGGCGCCGCGGGTGACCGGGAGCGAGGGTGCCCCGTATCGGTACGAGCCAGCGGCTGCGGTGCCTCCGCTCCACGAGTTCGGCCGAGGGACCCTGGTGCGCTTCACCGGCTCCACCCACGACGAGGCGGGAATCATCACCAAAGCGCTGCCCACCGTCGGCGCCCTCAACCGCCACCTCATCGACAAGATCGAAGCCAACCGTGGCGAGATCGAGCTCGTCGACGCCGACCTCCAGCCCGGGGCCACGACGCTGGTGATCGGCTACGGGATCACCGGAGGGGCGGTGCGCGCCGCGGTGGCCGCAGCCCGTGTCGCCGGCGAGCGCATCTCGGGGTTGGTGGTGCAGTCGTTGTGGCCCGTGCCGGAGGCGGCGCTCGCCGTCGCACTCGAAGGCGTGGACCGCGTGATCGTCCCCGAGCTGAACCCGGGCTTGTACCGCCGCGAGATCGAGCGGATCGCCGGGGATCGGACGGTGATCGGGGTGGAGCGCCTCGATGGCGAACTGCTCTCGCCCCAGCAGATCCGCGAGGCGGCGGCATGAGGATCGTCAGAGTGTGGACCGAGGCTCGCCGACCCTCGCGACGGAGGGGAAGGCAGATGGCAGATGGCAGATGGCTCTCGGGCGGAGACCGCGGAGCGGCGGCATGACCGTCACCATCGCGGCCCCCTATCGCAACGAGACGCCCTATCCGTTCTGTCCGGGGTGCGGGCACGGCTCGATCCTCGACAAGCTCGACGAGGCGCTGCAGCTGCTCGCCCTCGACCCCAAGGACGTGGTGATCGTGTCCGACATCGGGTGCGCCGGGCTCTCCGACCAGTACTTCGCCACGAGCGCCTTCCACGGCCTCCACGGGCGGAGCATCACCTACGCCACGGGGATCAAACTGGCGCGGCCCGAACTCACGGTGATCGTGATCATGGGCGACGGCGGCACCGGCATCGGTGGTGCCCATCTCATCAACGCCGCCCGTCGCAACGTCGGGATCACGGTGCTCGTGTTCAACAATCTCAACTTCGGGATGACGGGTGGCCAGCACTCCACCACCACCCCGGAAGGGGCCGTGACCTCCACCACCCCCGGGGGGAACCTCGAGCACCC
>CAYYIA010000176.1:0-4301 GCA_964471875.1 uncultured Acidimicrobiia bacterium | reverse complement strand
GACTCAGGTGATGCACTCGGCCAACAGCCCCGGATCGATGTTGCCTCCGGAGAGAACCACCACCACCGGGCCGGTACCGGGGACCTGGCCTTCGAGCAGTGCGGCCATGCCGACCGCTCCTCCGGGTTCCACCACGAGACGGAGGTCGTCGAAGACGACACCGATGGCGCGCCGCACCGCGTCGTCGGAGACCACGTGGGCACCGCATGCCAGGCGCCGGTTCACTTCGAAGGTGATCTCGCCCGGCATGGCGTTGAGCAGCGCGTCGCAGATCGAGCCGCTGGTGCGATCCGTGGCGACCCGATGGCCCGACGCCAGCGAGCGTCCGTGATCGTCGAAGCCCTCCGGTTCGACGAGATGGACGGCAGCGCCCGGAAGGTCGGCTTCGAGGGCGAGGGCGATGCCGGCGGCGAGTCCGCCCCCACTCGCCGGCACGAGCACGATCGGAGGAGCATGCCCTTCGGGCCAGTCGGCGGCGATCTCGAGGCCGACCGTGCCTTGTCCGGCGATGGTCCAGGGGTGGTCGTAGGGCGGTTGGATCGTGGCGCCGGTGCCGGCGGCGATCGAAGCTGCGATCTCCTCGCGGCTCTCCTTGTCCCGGTCGTAGCCGACGACGGTGGCGCCGTGCGAGCGGGTCCGGGCGATCTTGGTGGCCGGGGCGTCGGCGGGCATCACGATCGTTGCGGGCACATGGAACCTTGCGGCGGCGGCAGCCACCCCTTGGGCGTGGTTGCCCGACGAGTAGGCGACCACCCCACGGCCCCGGGCATCGTCGGGAATCCTCGAGATGAAGTGGAACGCCCCGCGGAACTTGAACGACCCGGTCACCTGGAGCATCTCCGGCTTCACATACACCGGCCGCCCGCAGCGTCGGGACAGGGCCGGTGACGCCAGCAAGGGAGTGCGCACCGCCACCCCGGTAATGATCACCCCGGCACGGCGAATGTCTTCGATGGTGGGCGGTGCCGGGGTCACGCCGGGACGGTAGCGCGACCGGGTGGGGCTACTCTCGGAATCCGTGCGATTGACCCTCCGCCTCGGCTCCGATGACGTCGCCCGCGCCGACGGCACCCTCCTCGCCGCCATGGGCCTCCCCGGAGGTGGTGTGGTCCGCATCGGACGCACCCACGCTCTCGTCCGCCCGGGAACGATGCGCAACCCTGCCGACCTCGAAGTGGGGTCGGAAGTCATCCGCAACGCCGGGATCGCGGTCGGGACCTCCATCGAGGTGGTGCGGGTCAACCTCCCCCCAGCGCATCTGGTCACCATCGGGGGCGATGCCCTTCCCGGCGACGCCCGCCATCTCGCCCGAGCGCTCCACGGCCGCGTGGTCACCGCGGGCGATGTCATCGCCGTCGCGGCGTCGGAGCAGACACCCGCAGCCGACATCACCATCGTCGCCGTGAGCCCCGACGGAGCGGCCGTGGTCGGCGGCGCCACACTGCTCGAAGCCTCCGGCAACCGCGGGACAACAGCTCTCGTCACCCATGAGCCGGGTGTCGTCCCCGGTGACGGGCCGACGACAGCCCAGGCGCTCATCGCCGGACTCGACGCCGAACTCGACATGCTCACCGGATGGATCCGACTGCTCACCGGCGCCGACGCCCTTCCCGAGGCCTGGGGACTGCCTCGCGTCGCCGGGGTGGTGCTCGCAGGACCGCCGGGCTGCGGCAAGTCGGAACTCGTCGCCGCGGCCGCGGCCCGCGCCGGGGCGACGGTCACCGAAGTGAGCGTCGATCTCGTGTTCAAACCGGAGCGCCTCATCGACGTCCTCAGCACCGCGGTGAAGACCACCGCGACCCCCGCCGTGCTCTTCGTCGATCGCCTCGATGCCGTCGCCGGTGCCGACGGGCTGTTCCGCACCCAGGCCGCAGCGATCCTGCGCTGGTTCCTCGACGCCGTGGCAGGCCGACCGCGTATGGCCTGCATGCTCGGCGCATCATCGGCGTCGGCGCTCGACCCAGCGGTGGCGACATCACCCCTGCTTCCCCGCACCCTGGTGATCCCACCCCCGGACCTCGAACGACGCACCCTGCTGCTGCGCTCGGCGCTCCGCCGAGTGCCGGTGGCCGATCTCGACGTCGCTGCCCTGGCTGCCCGTACCGCCGGCTTCTCCGGCGCCGACATCGTCTCGGCGGTGGTGGCCGCGTCGGCGATGGCGGCGGGGAGCCGCGGACCGGTGACGGCGACCCTGCTCTCTGAAGCCATCGCCGCCACCACCCCCTCGCTCGGGTCGGTACCGGGTGGCGAGGTCCCCGCCCACGGTTTCGAGGCGGTGGCCAACCTCACCGAGGTGAAGCAGCGACTCACCGAGGCAGTGATCTGGCCGATCACCGATCCGGAGCGCTTCACCCGCGTGGGGATCGAACCGCCGCGCGGGCTGATCCTCTCCGGTCCTCCGGGGACCGGCAAGACCTTTGTGGTGCGAGCCGTCGCCCACGAGTCGGGTGCAGCCTTCTTCCCGGTGAAAGGCGCCGAACTCCTCGACAAGTTCGTCGGTGAGTCGGAACGCGGGGTGCGCGAGGTGTTCGCCCGGGCCCGGGCGGCGGCGCCCTCGATCCTGTTTTTCGACGAGATCGACGCCCTCGCCCCGGTGCGAGGGCGGTCCACGACTTCGGTCACCGACAGTGTCGTTGCCGCCCTGCTCACCGAGATGGATGGGATCGCGGAGCGCGGCAACGTGGTGGTGATCGCGGCGACGAATCGCCTGGATCTCATCGACCCGGCGCTGTTGCGGGCGGGTCGGCTCGAAACCCACATCGAGCTCGGTCTTCCCGACCTCGAGGCCCGCCGCGCCATGCTCGCCATCACCGATGTCCACTTCGCTCCGGATGTCGACCTCGACGCCGTCGCCACCGCCACCGCCGGTCTTTCGTTCGCCGACATCGCCGGGATGCTGCGAGAAGCCGCGCTCATAGCCCTGCGCGAGGACGCCACCGCCATCGCGGTGACCCGCGCCCACCTCGACACCGCCCTCGCTCGCCGCCCCGCCACCGCATGAGGAGGCGCCCGCTCGCAATGCTGGCGGCCACGGCGGCGCTGTTGTCGGCTTGCGGAGGCGCTTCGACCCCGATCGACACCGTGGCGGAAATCCCGATGATCACGCCCGCCGATCTCGAGAGTCGCCTCGCCGCATCCCCCCGGCCGGCGGTGGTGAACGTCTGGGCCTCCTGGTGCGCCCCGTGTCGCTCCGAGGCCCCGCTGCTGCGCGCCGCTGCATCCGAGTGGAGCGAACGCGTCGCCTTCATCGGCATCGATGTGCGCGACACCCAGCAAGGCGGTCGAGGCTTTATCGCCGAATTCGGCCTCACCGCCCTCGACCACGGCTTCGACCCCAACGGTGCCGTGCCTGCCGCGCTCGGAGGAGTCGGGGTTCCCCTCACCTTCTTCTTCCACCCCGGAGGCGAGCTCGCCTACCTCCATCGCGGGGTGATCGACGAGCGCACCCTGGCCCTCTGGCTCGACACGATCGCCGGCTGATGGAGTTCACCCTGCTGGCCGCGGTGCTGATCGGCGTGGCCGCGGCCTGCGGTTGGCTGGCGCTGATCCACCGTGGCGACATCGCCCTGCGCCGCGCCACCTGCGACCTGGTCGTCATCGGCGCCCTGGCCGGGATCGTGGCCGGTCGCATCTGGGCGATGGTGGTCGCCGGCACGAACCCGATCACCCACCCGGTGGACCTGTTCATCGTCCGCGGAGGAGTGGATCCCTTCGCCGCCTCGATCGCCGCGCTCGCCGCGGTGGGTTGGTCTGCCCGGCACGAGGGTTGGTCGCTGCTGGATACCGCCGCTCCGGGGGCGGTGATGGGTCTGGCGGGCTGGCACGCCGGCTGCCTCGTGCGCGACGCCTGCCTGGGATCCACCACCAGCCTTCCCTGGGGTTGGGCCACCACCGCCGGTGGTGTGGCCCGCCATCCCGTCGAGCTCTACGCCGCCGCTCTCCTCGCCCTCGGCGCGCTGGTGTTGACCCTGCTGTGGCGCCGCCGCGGCGGAAGCGGGTTGGCCACCACCGTGGCAATCGCCTGCGCGGCCGGGGTGCGCGCCCTCACCGAACCCCTGCGGCCCGTCCTGGGCGAAGGACGAACGATCGGATACGCGGTGGCAGCCGGGCTCGCGACCACGCTGGCAGCAGCGGCGTGGTGGCGGAGCCGACAGCCAACAGCCATCAGCCATGAGCCATAAGCCAGCGAGTACCGGGCCTCGGGTGTCTCCTTCCTGGAGACTGGGGACTGGAGACTGGGGACTTCCTGGGTACCCTCCCCTCCCCATGTCCTCTCCCATCGTCAGCCTCGCAGGGGTCGC
>CAYYIA010000175.1:0-4305 GCA_964471875.1 uncultured Acidimicrobiia bacterium | reverse complement strand
GAATCGCACTTGCGCTGCGCGCGCTCCGCGCGCAATAATGACACCTGTGTAATTCTGGAGGGCCATGCTCGACGATCTGAGAGAGGTTCTGGCGGTAGGCGACCTGTCCTGGCAGGACGGAGCCAACTGCAAGGGTGCCAACGCCGACCTGTTCTTCCCCGAGCGGGGAGCGTCGACCCGGACAGCCAAGTCCATCTGCCGCGAGTGCGGGGTGCGGGAGGCCTGCCTGGAGTTCGCCATCACCACCGGTGAGAAGTTCGGCATCTGGGGCGGGATGTCGGAGCGGGAGCGCCGCCGGGTTCGCCGGGAACGCCAGGTCGCCGCAATCCGCAAGGTGGGCTGAAAGCCAGGTACCAGGTACCAGGTACCAGATTCCAGACACACCGTCTGGCATCTGGTATCTGGTTCCTCTTCCATACAATGCCCCCGTCCGACCAGGGAGTGGGATGTTGCCCTTCGTGATTGTGCTCGTCGTCGCCGTCGTGTTCGTGGTGGTGGTCATCGTGATGACCCGGCGCCGAGGTTCGGGTGGGACTTCCACCCCCGTCGCCACCCCCGCCACACCCTCGACCCGGCTGCGACCGACGGTTGCGGAGTTCCACGTGATGAACGGCTCGGCCTGGGTGCACTTCGAGGTTCCGCTGCCCTCGTCCGGGGTGGATGCGGTCCTCGGCGAGCTGCTCGGTCGCGAGGCGGTCGAGGTGGTGCGGGAGAAGCGACACACCTTGCCGCTGGGCGACCTCACTCAGGTGGTCGCTCTGGGACGACGCGGCACCGAGTGGGTGGAGGTCGCCACGATCGGTCTCGAGACTCCGGGCGAGTTGCCCCCTCCGATGATTCCCGAACTGCTTCCGCACTCGGTGCGGCGTGAGTTCAATCCGTTCGCCCGGCTCGCGGAGCTCCCCGAGACCGGCCCGGGGGGTGCGGGTGGTGCGGTGGGAGAGCGCCTCGAGCGCTTGATGCTCCGCTTGCCCGCTCAGGCTCAGGCGGCGGTGCGGTCCCAGGGAATCGATCCCACTGCCGGCGACGCTCCCGCAGTCCTACTGGCGCTCATGCGCAGCGCCGGTTACCAGATCACCGAACGGGGCCCGGCGACGTTCGGGGCCATCCGTGCCGGCGAGCGCACCTTCATTCGGGTGGTGGGCCACCAGCCCGGTGACTACCCGGAACTCGACGACACGGTCGTGCGCGCCTTCGTGGTCGATTTCGCCTCGTCAGGCATGGACCGGGGGCTGCTCCTGTCGGAGAAGTGGGCTCCGTTCGAAATCCATGAGCGGGAGCGGCGGGACGCGCGGGTTCGCTTCATCTCCCGCGAACGGATGCAGTCGTTTGCCGACGTGCTCGCCCTCGGCTGAGTGGCCCCTGTGCGGCGGGGGGCCGGAACTCCCCTGCGGGACGCTTCGTTACCCGGAGTGACGGATGGGTGAGGATCCCACCCCGTCCTGGGAAGAGGTGGCCCGGCATCATGGGCGCAAGATCTACAACTTCGCCTACCGGCTCACCGGCAACCCCGACGATGCCCGCGACCTGGTCCAAGAGGTGCTCTTGCGCGTTCGGCGCGGCCTGGAGTCGTACACGCCGCAGTCGTTCGACGGATGGTTGTGGCGCATCACCCGCAACGCGTTTCTCGACGAGGTGCGCCGCCGCAAACGGCGACCGAGCGTTCCCCTCCCCGACGACGATCGCGGGGTGGGAGAGGCGTCTCCCGCACCCGAGGACGTCTTGGCCTCGGTTCGGCTGGGCGAGGACGTGCAGCAGGCCCTCCTCGAGCTCCCGTACGACTTCCGCGAAGCTGTGGTGCTGTGTGACATCGTCGGGCTGGCGTACGAGGAGATCGCAGAGGCGGTGGGGATCCCCGTCGGCACCGTTCGAAGCCGCATTCACCGTGGGCGAGCCATGCTGAGGGAGCGCCTGTCGTGAGCCACCTCGCCGACCTGTTGTCCGCACTCCTCGACGGCGAACTGGATGCCGCCGGGCGTCGCACCGCCGGGGCACACCTCGCCGACTGCGAGCCATGCCGCCTCGAGTTGGCCCGGGTCGGCTCGGCGCGGGCGGTGCTTCGCGGCCTCCCGGTGCTCGAAGCTCCTCCCGGGATGATTCCGGTGGCCCGGAGGCGGTTCCCGTCTCCTGCCTGGGCCTCGGCCATCGCGATCGCCGTGGCGCTGGTCGTGGGCCTGGTGATCGGTCCCGGAGCGTCCGACACGGCGGTTCCGCTCGACACCCTCGGCGATCAGCACAACGCCAGAGTCGTGGGCGATCCGGGGATAGCCACGTTTCGGGGCGATCAACCATGAGAGCGTGGCGTGCGTCGCTCGCGGCAGCGATGCTGCTCATCGTGCCGGTTCCGGCATTCGGCCACACCGGTGACGATGGTCTGGCGGACCACCTCGAGCGGACCGCCACTGGGGAGTTCCATGGCAGCGGTGTCGTGGTGTGCACCTGGGGGACCGATACCGCTACGGCCACCTACGACGTGACTCGCCGCGACGGGATGACGATGACCAGTGGCCCAACGGGAGATTTCATGGCCACGGCCGCCCGGACCGTGGTGCGTGCCGGCGACGAGTGGTACGCCGTGGACTTCTCCGACCGCTCACCCTGGTCGCTCAGCACTCGGTACCGACTGGGTGCACCTGAGGCGACGTCGCACATGGGTCGGTCGGCTGATCTCTACATCGTGTTCGACGGCGATCTGCCGCGCGTTCGCCTCGTGGTGGATCGGGCCACGACCGTTCCCCTCGTCACCGAGGTGCTCGACGGGGAGGGCAAGGTCTTCCGGATGGCTGCCCTCATCGACCTCGATGAAACCGATGTGACGATGCCGGAGGCCCCCGAGCCTTCGCGGATGCACATGGTTGCGAGCACGGATCCGGTGCCGGCGCTACCCGAGGTGCTCGCCGGGTACCGGCGGATGGACACCTACGTGGCCGCAGGCGGTGTACAGGCCTACTACAGCGACGGCCTGTTCTCGTTCTCGGTGTTCGAGGCCGGTCGAGGGGCGACACCCGAGCTGTTCCGCACGGCCACCGCCTTTGGTGCCTCGGGGACCTGGTACCGAAGGGTGGTGACACCGGATCGGGTCTGGGTCCACTGGAATGCTCCCGACCGCTCCTACATCCTTGTTGGTGACCTTCCGCCGGACCATCTCGTCGCGGCCCTCGAGGAACTGCCCCGGCCGGGAGAGCGGGCGCTGCTCGTCCGCCTGTGGCGCCGACTGTTCGGTTGAGGCCGCCGCCTGGTCTCGGCCTTCGCCCTTTGCTGCCTCTACGATCACGGGACCTCCGAGGAAAGGTCTCATCGTGTCCGCCATGGTTGGTGCTCCCGCTCCCGCGTTCGAACTCCGCGACATCGAGGGCAACACGGTGACCCTCGACTCGCTGAAGGGACGTAAGAGTCTCATCGTCTTCATCCCCTTCCCCTTCACCGGCACCTGCGAGGGGGAGTTGTGCGCCATTCGCGATCGGCTGGCCGATCTCAATGCGCTCGATGCCAACGTGGTCGCCATCACGACGGACACCGTCTTCTCCAACGCCGAGTGGTCGAGGAAGAACGGCTTCGGGTTCCCGGTGCTGTCGGACTTCTGGCCGCACGGTGCCGTCACCGAGGCGTACGGCGCCTTCGACCCGAAGGTCGGGGCGGCCAACCGCGTCACGTTCGTGCTCGATAGCGAGGGCATCGTCCGCACCGTGATCGCCACCGAGAGCCGCAAGTTCGCCCGCGAGGTGGATCACTATGTGGAGGCGTTGGAGGAGATCGAGTAGGGCGAGGACGCCCGACTGCAGATTGCAGACAGCAGATTGCAGAATCCGAAGGCCGATCTTTGATCTGCCATCTGCCATCTGCCATCTGCCATCTCCTCAGCCCGTGACCCGGTACCCCACCCCTCGGACCGTCTCGATCACCGGGGCATCGGGGTGTTCCTCGAGACGGCGGCGCAACCGGCGGATGTGCTGGTCGAGGGTGCGGGTGTCGCCGAAGAACGTGTATCCCCACACCTTGTCGAGGAACTCCTCGCGAGTGACCACGCGCCCGGGGTGTTCCATCAGGAGCATGAGTACTTCGAACTCCTTCCGGGGGAGATCGGTGGTGGCTTCGCCGACACGAAGCAGATAGGCGTCGCGGTCGAGCGTCGCGGTACCGACCGAGACGGCGGCGCCCGCGGTGCTGCGCCGCCGCGTCGCCGCCCGTACCCGGGCGATCAACTCACGAATCGAATAGGGCTTGGTGACGTAGTCGTCGGCGCCGAGTTCCAGCGCCGCCACGACATCGGCCTCGGCGTCCTTGGCGCTCACCACGATCACGGGA
>CAYYIA010000174.1:0-4306 GCA_964471875.1 uncultured Acidimicrobiia bacterium | reverse complement strand
AGACCGCGGCGCTGATGAACCGCTGGTTCGTCAACGTCAAGGTCGATCGCGAGGAGCGCCCCGACATCGACCGCATCTACATGGACGCGGTCCAGGCCACGTCGGGTCGAGGTGGTTGGCCGATGACGGTGTTTCTCACGCCCACCGGCGAACCCTTCTTTGCGGGGACCTACTTTCCCCGAACCGACCGCTTCGGCCACCCTTCGTTCACGACGGTGCTCACGGCCATCCACGAGGCCTGGTCGACGCGCCGCTCGGAACTCGAGGCCCAGGCCAAACGCCTGACAGCCGTGGTCGCCGTCGAGTTGCCATACGCCTCCGCGGCGATCGACCAGACGGCTCTCGCCCGGGCATATGTCGCCATCCGCGACGGGTTCGATCCCGACCATGGCGGTTTCGGGGGCGCCCCCAAGTTCCCCCAGGCACCGACGCTCGAGTTCCTCATGCGCATCGTCGGTGAACCGTGGGCACCCGAGGCGGAGCGCATGCTCACCACGAGCCTGCTGGCGATGGCGGCGGGAGGCATCCACGACCACATCGGCGGAGGGTTTGCGCGGTACTCGGTGGATCGCCGGTGGGAGGTCCCCCACTTCGAGAAGATGCTGGCCGACAACGCCCAACTGCTGCGCCTGTATGCCCATGCCTCTCGGGTCGCCCGAGAGCCGCAACTCACCAACGTCGCCCGGAGCACGGCCACCTACCTGCTCACCGACCTGCTCCTCTCCGATGGCGGCTTCGCTTCGGGAGAGGACGCCGACTCCGAGGGGGAGGAGGGCACCTTCTACGTCTTCAGCAGCACGGAAGTCGCCACCGCCGCTGGGCCCCAGGCCGGTCCGGTGGCAGAGGTGCTGGGGGTCACCACGACCGGCAACTTCGAAGGACGCTCGGTGCTGCAGATGGCGGACCCAGCCGTCGTGGCGCAGCGGTGGTCAATCGATCCCGAAGCCCTGGTGAACGCGGTCTCCGTCACGCTGGAGAACCTACGGTCGATTCGCTCGGGGCGAATCCGACCGATGCTCGACGACAAGGTCGTCGCCGCCTGGAATGGGCTGGCGGTGCGGGCACTCTCCGAGGCCTCCGTGGTCCTCGCCGACCCGACACTGCTGAGAGCTGCCGTGGGTGCGGCGGAGTTCGTGCTCGGAACGATGCGAGACGCCGACGGTCGACTCCATCGATCGTGGTGCCGGGGACGACTCGGTCCACCAGGGTTCTGCGACGACTACGCGGCCATGGCGCTGGGGTGCTTCGCCCTCTACCAGACGACCGGCGACGAGTCGTGGTTCGCCGAGGGGGCAAGCCTCGCCGACGAACTCGTCCGACTCTTCGGCGCTCCCGATGGGGGCTTCTTCGCCACGGGCTCCGATGCCGAGCGACTCATCGCCCGCCCCATGAACGTGTTCGATCTCCCCGCGCCGTCGGACAACGCGCTTGCCGCCGAGGCGATGCTCCATATGGCGGCCTTCACCGGGGCCTCCGAATGGTGGGATCGTCTCGACGGGGCCCTGCGACGCTCGGCCGCCGCGATCGACCACCATCCGGCGAGCGGGGCTCACGCCCTGTCGGTTGCCCACGTCGTCGCCAGCCCGCCTCTCGAAGTCGCCATCATCGGCGACGACCGTCGGCATCTGGTCGAGGTCGTGGAGGAGAAATATCGGCCGCGGGTCTTCCTCGCCCAGGGTCCGGGAGGTGACCAGACCGTGGTCCCCCTGGTCGCCGGAAGGGTGGCACCCGCGACCGGGGCCGTAGCCTTTGTGTGTCGCGGCTTCGTCTGCGACACCCCGGTATCCGATCCGGCGGCGTTGCGCCGTTCGCTCATCTGAGGGCCCCTCGCGGCGACATGGCCATCACCGGCGCCTGTGTAGATTCCCCAGGGTGACCTCGCGCACTTCGGTCGCAAAGCGTGCAGCCGTCGTCATGTGCGTTGCCGGGCTCGGAGTGGCGAGTTGGACGGTCGCCCGAGTCTGGTGGGCCTGGGGTGACATCGAGCGAGTCGCTTTCGCCCCAGACTCCGCCCGAGTCGCACTCGATGCCGGGACGGACCCTTCCTCCGCAACGACACACGCCGCTGGGGCGACGACCACCGCGCCCGTCGGCTACACCCCGGACGCCGCCATGGATGTATTCCTCATCATCGGGAGCGACGAGCGGAGCCCGGACGCCACCAGCCGACGCGCCGACGTGATCATGGTGTTCATCCTCCCCACCGATGGGTCGTCGCCGGTACTCACCTCCATCCCTCGCGACCTCTACCTCCCCAACCCGTGCACCGGAGGCATGGACCGAATCAACGTGAACCTCAACGGTTGCGGCGAGACCGCCTCCGGCCCAGAACAGGTGGCCATCGCCGTCGAAGACTTCACCGGCCTGCCCATCGACCACTTCGTGCTCTTCACCTTCGAGGGATTCCGCCAGATCGTCGAACGGATCGGGGGCATCGAGATCTGCCCGGAGACCGCGGTTCGCGACTTGGGGGTCGATCCGGTCCCGCTCGACCTGCCCGCAGGGTGCTCGATCGCGGACGGCGATCAGGCCCTCGCCTGGGTGCGATCCCGCCACACCGAGGGGTTGGTCGACGGCACCTGGGTTCCGCTGGCGACCACCGATCTCGATCGCAATCGGCGCCAACAGGATCTTGTCATCGAAGCGATGCGGCGACTCGAAGGCATGCACGATGTCTCGGAGTTGTCGGCGCTCACCGAGGAGCTCGCCGGCCACTTCACCATCGACGACGGGTTGAGCCTCACTCGGGCCATCTCCACGGCTTGGAGTCTGCGTTCACTTGCCATGTCCCAGATCACCCGCCCCACCCTTCCGGTCGCATTCGCCACCGACGATGCCGGACGTTCCGTGCTCATCCCGCAGGCCACCTTCGAGAGCGTCGTGGTCGCCGCCAATCCGGATCTGGCTCGCTACTTCGAGCACGACGGCTGACGCCGTCCACCCAGCGGAACCCACTACCAGTACACGCACCCCCGTAGGATGTCCCCGGACGAGGAGAGCGAATTGGTGGACCAGGGACCGACCAGCGGATCGCAACGAGGAGAGCCGTTTCCCTCGTTCGAGCCCGAATACACCCCACGATCACGCTCCGGCTCGGCGCGTTCGGGTGGGTCCCCCCGCTCCGGGGGCTCGGGTCCCCGGCGCCCGCCCAAGGCACAGCCCAACCCCTGGATCGTCGGGCTGGCACTGGGTCTCGTCCTCGCCACGATCGGGGTGATCGCCTTCGGCATGCTCCACGGCGGCGGGGAAGACGGCACCGCGGCCACCACCACCAGCACCTCGGCCGATGGTTCGACGGTCACCACCGACACGACCATTCCGGGCGAGACCACCTCGTCCACCGAAGGTGACGGCACCGCCACCAGTGTCACCATCCCCGACGGGAGCTCCATCCCCGATGAGATCGCACCGATCGGCGACCCGATCCCGCTGAGCGAACTGAAGATGTCCTCGAACGACATCGGACCGCTCGACTTCGGCGCCGATGGTGAAGACGTCATTGGACGGCTGGTGGCGACCTTTGGACAGCCCATCGACGACACCGGATACATCGTGGGATCGGGCACGTTCGGCGAGTGTCCCGGTTGGTCGATCCGGGTGGTGCGCTTCGGTCCGCTGAACATCGTCCTCCACGGCGAAGCCGGCGACGCTTCCTTTGTCTCCTACCGGCTCGATCTTCGCTATGGAGGCGTGACCTCGGCCGCCACCGACATCGCCACCCTCTCCGGGCTGCGCGTCGGCAACACCGTCGCCGAGCTCGAGGCGATCTACGCCTCCTTCTACATCGAGTACGTGGTCGAGGAGGACGTCGGCCTCACCTTCCAGCTGAAGCTCACCCAGAACGAACCAGTCCTGCTGTGGGGCCCCGTCGATTCGCAGGCGGCGGACGCCTTGGTGACCGGCATCTACTCCCCCGACGCCTGCGACACCATCGCCGCCACCCCCACGGGCTAGCAGCACTTCTCCGGCGTTAGCCTCACCGGGTGCACATGCTCGCCCACCAGGGTGGCTGGGACGAACTCCTCTGGTTCTCGGTACCCATCGTCATCGTCGTGCTGTGGGTGCGCTGGGCGGAACGAAAGGCACGAACGCGAACCCGCACCGGTCCCACCCGTGATGCTGCCGGCTCTACACTCCCCCCTCACGATCACGACCATTGAGGAGCCCGTGTTCCGTCGCACTTTCGCCGCCGCCACCGCCGGATCCATCGCTGGGGGCCTGCTCGGCCTCATGGCCCTCGCCCTCGCCTCGACCCGCGTCCTCGACGCCGGGTTGACCGTGCCGGTGCGCGATGACGGCCTGGTCG
>CAYYIA010000173.1:0-4331 GCA_964471875.1 uncultured Acidimicrobiia bacterium | reverse complement strand
GACTTGGTGGGCGTGGGCAGCTCGGAACCGACCATCAGCTCGGCGAGGTCGGCGGCGGTCACATCCTTGGGCTTCACCGTGGCGACGGTGCGTCCCTGACGGAGCACGGTGATCGTGTCGGCGATGGCGAGCACTTCCTGCAACTTGTGGTCAATGAACAGGATCGTGGCGCCGGCCTTCTTCAGTTCCCGCAGGTTGCGGAACAGGTCCTCGACCTCCTGGGGAACGAGGACCGCGGTCGGCTCATCGAGGATCAGGATCTTGGCGCCGCGATACAGCACCTTGATGATCTCCACCCGTTGGCGCTCGCCGACGGAGAGGGTCTCGACCAACTCGTCGGGATCGAGGGTGAGCCCATACGAGCGGCTGACCTGGTCGAGATGGGCCCGGGCCTTCTTGAAGTCGATTCGACCGAGGCTGCGGGTCGGCTCGTCTCCGAGGATGATGTTCTCCAGCACCGTGAACTGGTCGGCCAACATGAAGTGTTGGTGGACCATGCCGATGCCGAGGTCGATGGCGTCGCTCGGGGAACGGAAACGGACCTCCGCACCCCCCACCACCATGCGCCCCTCGTCGGCCGTTTGCATGCCGTAGAGGATCTTCATGAGGGTCGACTTGCCGGCGCCGTTCTCGCCCACGATGGCGTGGATCTCGCCCGCTTCGACCGTGAGGGAGACCCGATCGTTGGCGACGACGCCGGGAAACCTCTTCGAGATCCCGGTGAGTTCGATGGCGACGGCCAACCCGGTCCTCCCACTTTCCCCAAAACGCGGAGCGGGACTGAGCCTAGCCCAGTCCCGCCCCGCCGGCGCCAGAGGCGCCTAGGTAATGACTCGTTACGGAATCGTGGTCGGATCGGTCGGAACGACCACTTCGCCCGAAACGATCTGCGCGATGGCCGCGTCGATCTCGTCGGTGAAGTCGTCGATGAACCCACCGCTCGTCGAGTAGCCGACTCCGCCCACGGCGAGGTCGTACGTCGACGGTCCAGCGGTGAAGTTGCCGGTGATGTGGTCGTAGATGGCGTAGAACACCGCCACGTCCACATGCTTGATCATCGAGGTCAGCACGTACGGCTGGAGCTCAGGATCGACGGTGAGGTACTGGTCCGAGTCCACCCCGATACCCCAGACGTGCACGCCGTTGGCCTCGGAGTACTCCTTGGCGCCGGCGAACATGCCGGAACCGCTGAGGCCGGCCGCGGCGTAGACGACATCGGCACCCTCGCCGTACATGGCCAGGGCGATTTCCTTGCCACGGTCAGGCGACTGGAAGCCGGCGAAGTCCGGGAACGCCGAGATGTATTCGGAGACGATCTCGATGTCGGGGTTGATCGACTTGGCACCAGCGATGAAGCCGGCTTCGAACTTCTCGATGAGTCCGATACCCGACACGCCGCCGATGAATCCGATCTTGCCGGTCTCGCTCTTCAAGGCCGCGGCGATGCCGACGAGGTACGAACCCTCGTGCTCGGCGAAGACCATGCCGCGAGCGTTGTCGCAGTACGGCCCCACCGGGTCGGCGGCGAAGTTGAGCATCGAGGTGTCGGTGATGGCGAAGTGAACGTCAGGGTTGTTCTCGCAGACAGCCGGGAAGGCCGCCTCGAAGGAGAACCCGTTGCCGATCACGATGTCCGAGTTCTCGGCCTGCAGCTGCAGGTCGGTGGCACGAGCCGCCTCGTCGGTCGGGGTGATCTCCGTGAAGTCGACCCCGAAGTAGAACCGCGCCCAGTCGAGACCGCAGGCGGCGGAGTCGTTGAACGACTGGTCGCCACGGCCGAGCAGGTCGAAGGTCATACCCACGGTCGTCGCGGAGCCGTCGGCGACGAGCTCGGCAGCGCCGGGGATCTCGAGGCAGAAGTCGGGAACGACCACCGCGGGTGCGGTCGTCGTGGTCTCAGCTGCGGTGGTGGTCACCGCGGCGGTGGTGGTGGTTGCTGCCGTGGTCGGCGCGGCAGTGGTGGTCACGGCGTCGTCATCGCCGCAGGCCGCCACTACCAGCGCAAATACCGCCAGCAGCATGGCGAAGCGGAAGTGCTTCCTCATGAATGTTGCTCCCTAATGGATGGATACCCAAGGTGCCCGCGCAGGGCACCGGTAGCAAGTGTAGGCCTTTGGCGACCGACGAGGAATCCGTCGACTGCAGGAAGTCGAGGGGAGTTTCGCAAGCTGTGGATAACTCATCGACCTAGGATCGCCCGCCACATGCGCCTTCGGATCGCCCTCATCGTGATCATGGCCTCCGCCTGCGGCGACGGCGCCGTGACGACGACGACCGCGCCAGTCGCCACCTCGACGCCGACGACCGAGGCTGCCGCGACGACCGCCACCACCACCCCGACGGCCACGATCACCACCACCACCACCACAACAACAACGGCAGCGGACGCCATGGCTTGCCGTGACGACGGGTGTCTCGCCACCAGCTTCGACTACCTGGTGGTGACCCGGCCGATGTTCGTCGACGCCCTCCAGGCGTTCGCCACCTGGAAGACCGCTGCGGGACACACGGTGGGGCTCGTGACCGTGGACTGGCTGGCGGCAACGTACGCCGGGGACCACCTCGCCGAACAGGTCAAGACCGGACTTCACGACCTAGCAGGACGATCGGGCCTCCGGTGGGTTCTCCTGGTCGGAGACACCGAGATGACAGCCTGGGACTTCTCCATCGAAAGTGTGCTGCGGTCCTACGACCTCGATGAGCCGTGGAGCGTCCCCACCGGGTACTACCGCCGTATCGCCTCCGATCCTCCCGGCGATGTGCTCCCGTCCGACGCCTACTTCGTCGAGGACCGCGACTGGGATGTGACCGCCGACGGCCTCAACGCCCGCCCGGACGACCTCGACAGCGGAGAGGGAACGCTGCACGCCACGGTGTTTCTCGGAAGATGGCCGGTGCGTACTGCCGACCAGGTCCGTGCCCTCACCGACAAGACCATGGCGGCCACCCCCGCCGACCGCGTCCTCTTCACGGCCGATGCCAGCCTCACCGATGGGACGACCACATCCTGCTCGTCGTGGCCTCCCGGACCATTCCAGGAGTTCTTCTGCTCACTCGACTCGATGGTCACGGCGCGCACCGTGTTCTTCGAGGCGGCGGCCCCCCACCTGGTCACCGACAGCCGGTTCCCCAGCCTCGACGACACCACGTCAGACGACGAGGCCCTCGCCGAGCTCCTCTCCTACTCGGGAGCGGTCGTCGCCTCGTACCACGGTAACTACCAGTGCTGGGGTCTCCTCGAGGGACAGTGCCTCGGAGCGGATCGGGTCGTCTTCGAGGGCGTCATCCCGCTTCTCGAGGCCGAGGCCTGCCTCAGCTGAACCTTCTACTTCGATGCCGGGGAGAGCCTGGCCGAGTCGATGCTGCTGTCGCCCACCGGACCCGCGGTGTTCACCCAGGCACCGAACCCTGCGCGGTTCCTCGAGGCGCTTCGCCACGGGACCCCGGTCGGCGAAGCGTTCTGGGCCACGGCCGGGGACTACCTCTACTGGCCCAACCCGATCACGATCTTGGGAGATCCGTCGCTGGTGGTGATTGCGGGGCCCTGACGGAAGTCGTCGCACTAGGCACTAGGCACTAGGCACTAGGCACTAGGCACAGGCACTAGGCACTAGGCACAGGCACCGACAAGATCACACCGCTCCGAGCTGGTGTCCACCGAATCTCCATGCTGGAGACTGGAGACTGGAGACTGGAGACTGGGACTAGAGACTTCTTCGCTCAGCCCTCGCTGCCGGCCATCGCCACGGGCGGCTGGTCCGGGGCTTCGACCATGGAGAAGGCGAGGCGCTCAGGATCGTCGGGGTCGATCTCGACGAGGATCGTGGCATTGGCCGCGAACTCCCCGAACAGCACCTTCTCCGAGAGCGGATCTTCCAGCATGCGCTGGATGGCGCGACGCAGGGGGCGGGCACCGAGCTGAGGGTCATAGCCCTTCGTCGCCAGCAACGACTTCGCCTCGTCGGTGAGGATCAAGTCGAGCGCCTGGGACTTCAGCTGCTCGCGGACCCGGTTGAGCATGAGGTCGACGATCGACTTCACCTCGGCGAGCGTCAGCTCGTGGAAGACGATGACCTCGTCGATACGGTTGAGGAACTCGGGGCGGAATTGTTTCTTCAGCGCCTCCGTGACCTTCTCCTTGATGCGCTCGTACGAGAGTTCGTCGGTTTCGTTGGCGAAGCCGATCGCCTTGCGCTTCAGATCCTGCGTACCGAGGTTCGACGTCATGATGATCACGGTGTTCTTGAAGTCCACCGTGCGACCCTGTGAGTCGGTAAGCCGCCCGTCCTCCAGGATCTGCAACAGCGTGTTGAACACGTCCGGATGGGCCT
>CAYYIA010000172.1:0-4336 GCA_964471875.1 uncultured Acidimicrobiia bacterium | reverse complement strand
CCCCCTCCCCCCTTCGGGGTACTCCCCCCTACGGGGGGAGAAACGGGGGGAGAGAGAAACGGGGGGGGAGAAGCGGGGGGGAGAAACGGGGGAGAGAGAAACGGGGGGGAGAAACGGGGGGGGGCGGGGGAGAAACGGGCGTCGTGATACCGTCACCCGATGCCGGAGTGTGCGGTGCCTGCCGTGTGTAGTTTCGAGAACGCCGCGGGGCGCTGTCGGCAGCGGGCGGTTCCGGCGACGCGACCGCCACGCTGCGAACAGCACCTCAATGCTTCGGTGACGACCCCGAAGACTCCCGGGGCCTAGTCGATCTCCGCCAACGCAGAGAACTCGTCGAGGGTCATCTCGCTCCCGGCGACCACGGCCACGAGCGCGAAGCCGACCAGACCCTCGTGCAGTGGCGTGGGGCTCAGCACCTCACCGAAGTTGACGTCGTTGAGGAACACGGTGAGGTTGCCGTCGAAGGCCTCGACGCGCAGTTCGTTGTAGCCGGCGGGATCGAACGTGCCGCCGATGGCGGGGAGCGTGGTCACGGTCGGGCTGCCGCCGGAGATCCAGCCGGTCACCGAGACCGTGTCGCCGTTGACGTTGACCTCGGTGTAGGTGGTGAGATCGCCCGACGCCCACAGGAAGAGCGAGTACGAGGCACCGTCGGCGGCGTCACCCGGATGGAACACCATGCGCACGATCCCGTCGCGGAACACCACCGGATAGGTGGCGAAGTACGAGGTGCCCACTCCCGGCGACGAGTGGTCGGGATTGCCGATCACGAGGAAGCCGGGCTGGCTGAGGTCAAAGGTCATCACGTCCGGGGAGGGGAATCCCGGGATCGCTGGGGTGGTCCCATCGAAGGTGTCGATCAGCGGGAGGGTGAGCACCGCGGTCGTGGTGGTGGTCTCGGGCACCGTCGTGGTGGTCTCCGCGATCGTGGTGGTCTCGGGAGGCAGCGTCGTGGTGACGGCTGCGGTGGTCGTGGTCTCGGCGGCGGTGGTGGTGACGGCATCGTCATCCCCACAGGCGGCCAGTGCCACCAGGGCGACGGCGAGGGTGAGGGCGAGTCTGGGTTTCATGGGGTTCCTCTCGGTGCTGATCACGGACCGGTGACGACGAAATCGAAGGTGGCGGTGACCACATCCGACGGCGGCTGGTAGCGCATCACCAGCGACGGGTCGAACAGCCCGTCGGTGGCGTTGAGCGGCTCGTCGGAGAAGTAGACCTGGGTGGTGAGGATGGGTCCGCCCGGGGCCTGCACCTTGACGTGGATGTGGCGGGTGCGGCCCGGGTACAGGCCGGGGACGATGGTCTCGAGCCGATAGGTGCCGGTGGCATCGGTGAAGAGGTGACCGCGGTAGCGGTAGCCGGTGTTGTCGTAGTTCCCGTCGGCATCGGCATGCCAGACGTCCAGCCAGGCGTTCGCCACCGGCTCGCAGTCGGCGGTGAGGACCATTCCGGTGATCACGAGCGGCGTGCCCGCTTCGCCCTCCTCACGCAGCGACGCCCGCTCCGGGGTGTCAGGCGTGTAGTACGGCCCCTCGGTCTGCGAGGCGGTCAGTTCGGCGACACAAGCCACCACCGTCGAACTCGACGTCGGCGCGCCGGCACCGGTCGTGGTCACCGCCGACGATGTGGTCGTCGTGACCGAGGTGGTCACGACCGCATCGTCGTCGCCGCAGGCGGCGAAGACGAGCAGCAGCGCGCACACGGTCATGGCGCGTCGAGTCATGGGAGTGGACCTCATGGCGGGCCGGGATGATACGGCGGCTCCGGAACAAGCGTGATCACGTGGTGGCAGGTTCCGGGACGGCTACGGGAACCCGCGACACGCGCCAGGCCCACAGCCCGGTGAGGATCGCCACCGCTCCCCCGGCGGCGAAGGCGACCCGCGGTCCCCACGCCTCGGCCATCAGTCCGGCGACCATCCCCCCGATCGGGGTGCCGCCGAGGAACACCACGGCAAAGAGCGCCATCACCCTGCCCTGCATGTGCGGGACGGCGGCCGCCTGCATCGCCCCCTGGGCACCGGAGAGGAAGGCGACGCCAAAGAGACCCACCGGGATCAGCAGCAGCGCCATCGAGATCAGCGTGGGAGCGGTGGAGGCGATGATCGTCAGGCAGCCAAACCCGATGGAGGCGATGACCAGGAACCGACGGGTGATGGTGCGCCGCGTCGCCGAGGCGATCGCCCCCGACAGCGATCCAAACGCGGAGAGCGACAGCAACGTGCCATAGGCCCCGGGACCGCCGTCGAAAGTCTGCTCGGCGAACAGCACCAGCAGCACGGAGAAGTTGAAGGCGAGGGTGCCGATCCAGGCCATCATCAGCATGGGGTGACGCACCCCGGCGTTGGCCCAGGCGTACCGCAACCCCTCCATCAGCTGGCCACGGGCTTTGGGCACTGGAGGCGTGCGATGCAGCTCCTTCACTCGCATCAGCAGGAGCGCGATCAACACCCCGAGGTAGGAGACGGCATTGACCGCGAACACGATGGTCGGCCCGGTGACCGCCAAGAGCACCCCGGTGATCGCCGGACCGACGATGCGCGCCGAGGTGAACACCATCGACACCAGGCTGACCGCATTGGAGACATCGGCCTGGTCGACCATCTCGCGGACGAAGGCGCGCCGGGTGGGATTGTCGAGCGCCTGGACCACTCCGGTCATCGCCGAGAAGCCGTAGAGGATGCCGACGGTCACCCCACCCGTGGCGCTCACGATGGCCAATCCTGCGGCGATCGTCCCGAGCAGCGTCTGGGTGACGAGGAGGATCTTCCGCTTGTCGAGGCGGTCCGCCACCACCCCACCCCAGAGTCCGAGGAGCAGCACCGGACCGAAGTGGGTGACGGTGACCAGACCGACGGCGGCCGGGCTGTTGGTGATGTCGGCGATCAGCCACAACTCGGCCACCTGCTGCATCCACAACCCGACGCTGGAGACGAACTGGCCGACGAAGAAGAACCGGAAGTTGCGCACCCGCAGCGAACGGAAGGTCCGGCGGATCAGGTCACGCATGCCCCGGATGGTATGCGGGCCATGGTGCGGCGAATCCCGAGCGGCTCAGGACTCGGCAGGGATGGCGCGGAACTCCTCGACGATCAGTTGGGACCCGACCCCGTTGGGGAGCATCCCCCACGCCAGTTCACCGTCGCCACCCACCAGCGTCACCGCGGCCTCGCCCAGCACCGTGCCGTCGAGTTCCATGGTCACCTGGCCCGTCACGAGTCGGAGCACCAGGGTGTGGGTTCCCGCGGCGTCGAAGCCGGCGGGCAAGGCGAATTCGACCTCCTGGTACTCGGCGTCCTCGTCGAACCAGCCGACGAATGCGTTGGCATGGAGGAAACTCACCGACGCCTGAGCGTATCGGGAGAAGTCCGTGCTCTTCCAGAAGGTCACCGCCACCGCGGCAGGTGCGATCTCCCCGAGGCGGAACTCGAAGGTGATTTCGCCCTCGAACAACGTGAAGCGCGTCGGGTACTGGGCGAGGTACATCGTCGAGGCCGGAAAGGCGTTGGCGGTGAACCGCCCCACGCCCACCTCCTCGAGATCCAGGGTGGCATCCGACGGATAGGTGGTCTCGACCGCGGTGATCCCGTCGAAGGTGTCGACCAGCCCGGTCCCCGGCCCCGAAGCGTCGTCACCACAAGCGGCGGCGAGCAGTAGGACGGCAAGAAGGGTGCGGGTCATGTTCGCGATGGTAAAGGGTGACGGAGGCGAGCACGCGCCCTCACCCCCCATCGTCTCGGCTCGCTTCGCTCCCCGAGCCACTTCCCCCACAAGGGGGGAAGGACTGGGGACAAGGGGGGAAGGATTCAGAACCATCTTCCCTCTGGTCCCTCCATCACCCAGGATGCGACGCATGCCTCACCGCCGAGTCACCACGGGACATCGCGACTTCGCCCGGAACCTGCGCAGGAACACCACCGATGCCGAGGGTCTGTTGTGGTGGGGCCTGCGCGACCGGCAGCTGGGAGGGTGGCGCTTCCGTCGACAGGTTCCCTTTGGGCCCTACGTCCTCGACTTCTACTGCTCCAAGGCGCGCCTTGTCGTCGAACTCGACGGCAGCCAACACCGGGACGAAACCGACCGCATCCGCGACACCTGGCTCGAGGCGCGTGGGCTCCGAGTGATCCGATTCGGCAACACCGAGGTCTTCGCTGATTTCGACGCGGTGCTGGACACCATCCTGCTGCACATCGAAGGAGAGGAACGCGTCCATGATCACTCCCCCCTTGTGGGGGAGTCGACGGAGCGAAGCGACGTCGGTGGGGGGTGAACCACCTGACCGCGCCCCACCCCCCATCGGCTCGGCTCGCTTCGCTCCCCGAGCCACTTCCCCCACA
>CAYYIA010000171.1:1750-4372 GCA_964471875.1 uncultured Acidimicrobiia bacterium | reverse complement strand
ACTACGCGGACACCGCCGGGAGCGATGTCGTGGTGATCACCGCCGGCCTGCCTCGCAAGCCCGGGATGAGCCGCATGGACCTCCTCGGGGTCAACGCCAAGATCGTGAAGGGGGTCACCGAGGCGGTCGCCGCCCACTCACCGAACGCGGTGCTGATCGTCGTGACCAACCCACTCGACCAGATGACGACCCTGGCCGCCGATGTGTCCGGATTCCCCCGCAGCCGGGTGATGGGCCAGGCGGGCAACCTGGACACGGCCCGGTTCGTGCACTTCATCGCCGAGAAGGCCGGTGTCGACATCCTCGAGGTCCGGGCTCTGACGCTGGGCAGCCACGGCGAGACCATGGTGCCGATCCCCTCGCAGTGCTTTGTCGGCTCCAAGCAGCTCACCTCCGTTCTCGATGCCGCCACCATCGAGGAGTTGGTGAGCCGCACCCGGGACGGCGGCGCTGAGATCGTCGCGCTGCTCAAGACCGGATCCGCCTACTACGCCCCGTCGTCGGCAGCGGCGTTGATGGTCAAGGCGGTCCTGGGCGACACCGGAGAGCAGATGCCCGTGTGCGCCTGGACGACGGGCGAATACGGGGTCTCCGATGTCTACCTCGGGGTGCCGGCGAAGATCGGGGCTGGGGGAGTGCGCCAGATCGTGGAGCTACCCCTTACCGATGGCGAGTTGGCGGCTCTGCGGGCCGCCGCGGTGGCGGTCAAGGAGAAGGTCGCCGAACTCGGCAGTGTCGACCTCGGATAGGCAGGCGGCCAGCCGGCACCCGAAAGCCGACCCCCGAACAAGAGACGTCGACCCGTCTGTGCAATCGTGCGGACGCTCGCACGGTCCGACCAAGGGTCATTCCCGGCGCCTCATTCGTTGATTTTCCTGGCTCTTTCCCCGTAGCGAGGGCGGAAACACTACAAATCGTCGCTGCGGGCGGTTAGAGTCACACAGATGTCATTCCCTAAGGAGGAGTGCAGATGAACAAGCGTGAGCTTGGTGACGCCGTCGCCGGAGCATTCGGCGGCAACAAGGCGATGGGGATGGCCGCGGTGGACGCGGTCGTGGATTCCATCACAGCTGCCCTCGCCAAGGGTGAGAAGATCTCGATCGCCGGTTTCGGCAACTTCGAGGTCCGGTCGCGACCGGCACGGGTCGGACGCAATCCCCGCACCGGCGAATCGGTAAAGATCGCAGCCAGCAAGGCTCCCGCTTTCAAGGCGGCCAAGAACCTCAAGGACGCGGTCAACTAGCAGCACGAGCGCCCTCCCCGGGGAGGGAACCGTCGAAACAGAAGGGGCGCCCCCGGGGGGCGCCCCTTCTCACATCTCGGCCTGGTGGATCAATAGGCGACTTCGACCCCGGCGGCGGCAAGGGCGAACTGGTTGAGCATCGCCTGATTCATCATCAGCTTGGCCATGTTGCCGGTGACCTTGATCTTGCCGGTCATGAAGGCCATTTGGGTGTTGGTCTCACCCTTGCTCAGGGCGACGGCCGTCTCGTAGTTGTTGGTGATGGTGGCGTCGGGTTCGACGGCATCGCCCGGGGCGGCCAGCGCCTTGCCGTCGGCGACATCGATGTAATAGCGACCCTCGGCGCCGGCGGGGGCATCAGGGATGACGAATTGCAGGGTGAGGTCGACGTTGTTGATCGCGGTCTTGAACCCGGGGTGGGCGTTGAGCGCCGTCGTCAGGTCCGACATCCAGTCGCTCGTGAGAAACGATGCCACGGAGGCTCCTTTTTCGTGGTCGAAGGCGGAGGTTAGCAACGGCCTCATCGGGTCCACCCCGTGGAGCCGACCCGCGAACCCAGTTCAGCCGAGCAGGCCGGCGTCGGTGAGCGCAGCATCGACTTCGGTGGCCATCGCCGGTGTGATCTCGCGCAGTGGGCGCCGCGAACGACCGCCTTCGAGTCCGGTGCGGGTGGCGGCGTACTTGACCGCGGCAACACCATGGCGTTCGACAGCGCCACTCAGTCGAAGCAGGCGCTCGTGGAGGGGATTCGCCTCCGGGGTGCCGGCGGCGGCGACGACCGCGGAGACGAGCTCCGGGGCGTAGTTGGCGCTGGCCGTGACCGATCCGTGGGCGCCGCCGGCCACTGCGGGGGCGACGGCGGCGGAGGCTCCCGCGAACATCCAAAAACCCCTGGGAGCGCCTGCCGCCACGGTCGTGCAACGCACCGGGTCTCCACCGGAGTCCTTCATCCCGGCGACATTGCCGTGCGCGGCGAGCCGGAGCGCCACCTCGAGGGGAAGCTCGTAGGCGGTCACCTTGGGGACCGAATAGAGGAAGACCGGGAGGGGTGACGCCTCGGCGAGGTCGGAGAAGAATCCTTCGACGAGGTCGGCACGATGCCGGACCAGCGTCGTCGGAGTCATCGCCAGCACCGCATCTGCGCCGGCTCCGGCAGCCTCTCCGGCCTGGGCAAGGGCAAGGCGCAGCGACTCGGCCGCCAAACCCACCATCACAAAGCCGTCCGGTGCGGCGGCCCGCGCTCCGGCAGCCAGCGTGGCCCGCTCTCCCGGCTCCAGGTAGGGGCCTTCTCCATTGGAGCCACCGATCACGGCCCCGTGGATGCCCCGCTCCCAGAGGGCGCCGACATTGTGTCGATGTGCGCCGGCGTCGATGGCTCC
>CAYYIA010000171.1:0-1650 GCA_964471875.1 uncultured Acidimicrobiia bacterium | reverse complement strand
CTGGTGGCGGGAATCGGGGCTCGGGCGGCGGGGATCGGGCTTCCGCCTCTGGACAGGCGCGCCGAATCGGCGTACACCATTCGCGGCGAAGGAGGTACCCATGTCTCGCAGGTCGATAGTCGCACTTGCCGCGGTGCTGGTGTTCGGTGCGTGCAACTCGGGTTCCGGTGTGGTCATCGATGAAGGGGCCGATGGCACCACGGTCACGCTCGCGGTGGGAGACACCCTCGAGGTCGGCCTGCCCGGGAATCCGTCCACTGGCTACATCTGGGAGCCGGACGGACTCGACGAGTCGGTCCTCCGCTGGACGGGAGCAAAGCGTTTCGAACCCGAATCGACCTTGGTGGGCGCTCCCGGCACCATCCCCCTCACCTTCGAGGCGATGGCACCCGGAACGGTGACGCTCGACCTGGTGTACCACCGCCAGTTCGAGACCGGCGAACCCGCCGACACCTTCTCGGTGACGGTGATCGTCGAGGAGTAGAGCATCCGGTGGCCCGTTGCCAGCGTTCTGGGTGGTCGGAGGGGTGACTTCGGACTGGAGCCTGGAGGCTGTGAGGCCTTCGGCGCCGGGGCCCCGTTCTTGCGCGAGAATGGCGAGGTGACCACGACAGAGGTACAGGTGCGGCGGCGGTATCCCTGGCCGATCGAGTTCTACCGCTCGGCGGTGGGCAAGAAGTGGGTGATGGGGATCACCGGGCTGGTCCTCATCGGGTACCTCGTCTTCCATACCATCGGCAATCTCAAGATCTACCTCGGGGCCGAGGAGATCGACAGCTACGGAGAGGCGCTCCGGGATCTCGGCGGCCATCTGGTGCCGCACACCTCGCTGCTCTGGTTGCTGCGCGGCGGGTTGTTGCTGTGCGCCGTCCTCCACATCCATGCCGCGGCCACCCTCACCGCCACCAACTGGAAGGCTCGCAGCGGTCGTTATCACACCCGCGACTACGCGGTGGCCTCGTATGCCTCGAGGTCGATGCGGGCGACCGGGGTCATCGTGGTCTTCTTCCTGTTCTTCCACCTGGCGGATCTCACCTGGGGTGTGACTCCGGCGGCCAGCGACGTCTATGCCCGCGGCGCGATCTACGCCAACATGATCGCTTCGTTCGAACGCATCCCCGTGGCGATCCTCTATGTGATCGCCAACCTGTCGCTGGCACCGCACCTCTACCACGGCACGTGGAGCCTCTTCCAGAGCCTCGGTTGGAATCACCCCCGGTTCAACCAGTGGCGTCGCTATGCCGCATGGGTGGTGACCGGGTTCGTGGTGATCGGCAACCTCTCGTTCCCGATCGCGGTGCAGTTGGGGTACTTCGACTGATGAGGACGCGGAGGTGACCGTGCAGCTCGACGCCAGGATCCCGGGCGGTCCGCTTGCCGACAAGTGGGACGCGCACCGCTTCGACCTGCCGCTGGTGGCCCCGCCGAATCGGCGTCGCTTCGAAGTGATCGTCGTCGGCACCGGCCTCGCCGGCGCCGGTGCCGCCGCCACCCTGGGAGAGCTCGGATACCAGGTGAAAGTCTTCACCTACAACGACAGCAACCGCCGGGCGCACAGCATCTCGGCGCAGGGCGGCATCAACGCGTCCAAGGACTATCGCAACGACGGCGACAGCACCCACCGGCTGTTCTACGACACCATCAAGGGTG
>CAYYIA010000170.1:0-4409 GCA_964471875.1 uncultured Acidimicrobiia bacterium | reverse complement strand
CTGAGGTCGCCGATGACATCGCCCATGTGCTCCTCGGGCGTCACCACCTCGACCCTCATCACCGGCTCGAGCAGCTGCAGACCGGCCTTGCGAGCGGCCTCCTGCAGTGCCATGGACCCGGCGATCTTGAAGGCCATTTCCGACGAGTCGACGGCGTGAGCGGAGCCGTCCACCAGGATGGCGCGCACGTCGACGATCGGGTATCCGGCGAGCACGCCGGAGTCGAGGGCCGCCTCGATGCCGTCGTCCACCGCAGGCACGTACTCCTTGGGGACCTTGCCACCCTTGGTCTGGTCGACGAACTCGTAACCGCCGCCGGGTCCGGTGGGTTCGAGGTCGATCACCACGTGGGCGAACTGGCCCTTGCCGCCGGTCTGCTTGACGTGGCGGTACACGACATCCTTGACGGCCTTCTTGATGGTCTCGCGGTAGGCGACCTGGGGACGACCGACGTTGGCGTCCACCTTGAACTCGCGACGCAGCCGGTCGACCAGCACCTCGAGGTGCAGCTCGCCCATGCCGGCGATGATCGTCTGGCCGGTCTCCTCGTCGGTGCGAACCAGGAAGGTGGGGTCCTCCTCGGAGAGGCGGTGCAGCCCGTCGCCGAGCTTCTCCTGGTCCGACTTGGTCTTCGGTTCGATGGCGATGTGGATGACCGGAGCGGGGAAGGTCATCGATTCGAGCTGGATGGGATGCGCCACATCGGCGAGCGTGTCGCCGGTGGTGGTGACCTTGGCGCCGACGACGGCGACGATGTCACCGGTGAAGACGTCATCGATGTCCTCACGGTGGTTGGCGTGCATGCGGAGCAGGCGTCCGATGCGCTCCTTCTTGCCGTTGGTGACGTTGAGGATGGTGTCACCCTTGGACATGTGGCCCGAGTAGACCCGCATGTAGGTGAGCTTGCCAACGTACGGATCGGACATGATCTTGAAGGCGATCGCCGAGAACGGTTCGTTGTCGGCCGCCTTGCGCTCCATCACCACCGACTCGTCGCCCGGCTTGAAGCCGATGACCGGGGGAAGGTCCACCGGGCTGGGCAGGTAGAGCGAGATGGCGTCGAGCAGCGGCTGCACGCCCTTGTTCTTGAAGGCGGCGCCGGTGAGCACCGGTACGAAGACGTTCTTGAGCACCGCGGTGCGAATCGCCGTGCGGATCTCGTCGGGTGAGATCTCGAGATCCTCGAGGTACTTGTGGAGGAGCTTCTCGTCGACCTCGGCGCAGGCATCCATCAGCTTGTGGCGCCACTCGGCGGCGCGGGTGGCGTACTCCGCGGGGATGTCGATCGTGTTCCAGACTTCACCGTTGTCGTCCGGCCAGATGTGGGCCTTCATCTCGATGAGATCGACAACACCCTTGAACTCCGATTCGGCGCCGATGGGGAGCTGCAGCGCCACCGGACGGGCATCGAGCCGTTCCCTGATCGACTCCACCGCTCCGTAGAAGTCCGCGCCGATGCGGTCCATCTTGTTGATGAAGCAGATGCGGGGAACCTTGTAGCGGTCGGCCTGGCGCCACACCGTCTCGGTCTGCGGTTCGACCCCGGCCACGGCGTCAAACACCGCCACCGCCCCATCGAGCACCCGCAGCGACCGCTCCACTTCGACCGTGAAGTCGACGTGACCGGGGGTGTCGATGATGTTGATCCAGGTGTCCTTCCAGAAGCACGTGGTGGCGGCGGAGGTGATGGTGATGCCGCGCTCCTGCTCCTGCTCCATCCAGTCCATGACGGCGGCGCCCTCGTGGACTTCGCCCATCTTGTAGGTCTTGCCCGTGTAGTACAGGATCCGCTCGGTCGTCGTCGTCTTGCCCGCGTCGATGTGAGCCATGATCCCGATGTTGCGGGTCCGGCTCAGCGGGTATTGACGAAGGTGACTCAGCGAATCAGTGGTACTCATCTGCTTACCAGCGGTAGTGGGCGAAGGCCTTGTTGGACTCGGCCATCTTGTGGACGTCTTCCTTGCGCTTGAACGCAGCACCCTGACGCGACGAGGCGTCGAGGATCTCGTTGGCGAGGCGCTCGGCCATGTCCTTCTCGCGACGCTTACGGGCGAAGTCGACGATCCAGCGGACGGCCAACGTGCTGGAGCGACGGGGGCGAACCTCAACCGGCACCTGGTAGGCAGAACCGCCCACCCGGCGGGAGCGCACTTCGACGGCGGGACGGACGTTGTCCACGGCCTTCTTCAGGGTCGTGATCGCGTCCTGGCCGGAACGCTTCTCCACCATCTCCAGGGCGCCGTAGACGATGGCGCGCGCCTTGTCCTTCTTGCCCATCCAGAGGATCTTGTTGATGAACTGGGTGACCAGCACGCTGCGATACACCGGATCCGGTTCGAGGCGCTGTACTTCTGCGGGGGCGCGGCGCATCTCTCTCAGCCCTTCTTGGCGCCGTAGCGGGAGCGCGCCTGCTTGCGAGCGGAAACGCCGGCGGCATCGAGGGTGCCGCGGACGACCTTGTAGCGAATACCCGGGAGATCCTTCACCCGGCCGCCGCGGATGAGCACGATCGAGTGCTCTTGGAGGTTGTGGCCTTCGCCGGGGATGTAGGCAGTGACTTCGGTGCCGGTGGAGAGACGGACGCGGCACACCTTGCGCAGAGCGGAGTTCGGCTTTTTGGGAGTGACCGTGTACACGCGCGTGCAGACACCGCGACGCTGCGGTGCCCCGTCGAGACCCGGGGTCTTGTCCTTGTTCGGTTTCGATTCGCGGCCCTGACGGACCAGCTGCTGGATGGTCGGCACTCGTGCCCTCTCCGCTATGTCGTTGTCTTGGGCGGCGCAGCCCCACAGGGCGTCGCTGCTCGTGCGTCAGCCGGCTCCTCGCCCCCACGGGAGGCGCCGACTCTGTCGAACTGTCCCCTCTCAGCGGTGTAGCCCGGCCGAATGGCAGCCGGGCTCACCCTTCCGGAGAAGGGACATCGGGACCGAAGTCGCGGCGGCGGAGTATAGAAGCGCGTTGCGAGCGGGCGCAAAGTGGGGGTGGGAGAGGAGAAAAGGGGAGGCGAAACCGGAAACCTTTGTCGGTCACCCGGCCCCGGATGCTGGTGCGTTCGGGCCTACGGGACCGTCACCGGTGGCGTCTCAGGCGTGGCGGCGAGCAGGGCCTCCCACTCACTCGGGGTGAGTTCAACGATCCCCGCCGCGATAGCGATGACCTGATCCAGGGTGAACGCGGTGTCCCGCGGGAACACACTGATCTTTGCGGTTGAGCCCTCATCGTCGAGGAGCCACATCACCGAGAACACCCCCTGTTCCTCGATGACCCGGGCTTCGTGTCCCATAACGGCCGTCATGCCGTGGTCAATCACAAATGGTGGATCGGCAGGCGGCCCGAGATCGCTCGCACCGGTCGGAACATCCTGGAAGAAACAGCGGGTCGATGCCGGTAGGATGTTGATGCTTATGGAGGGGACCTCCGTGAAGAGGGGATCATCCTCGGGGGCCACTGCGCCGAAGGTGTAGGTAACCCCTCTCGTCGATCCCTCCATCGGTTCCACCTGATCCGAACAGAAGCTCATGCTCTCAGCGGCTCGCCAGAACTCCCATCCCGGGAGGTCGAGACCGAGGTAGGGCAGCTCGTACAGAGTCATAGCCTGCCATTGGGTCAGGAAGTCCTCGTGTCCGACTACTTGTCCGGAGGGGCCCAGTGCCTCAGCAGACTCGACGGCGGCTCCACCGAGGTCGGTGATCACGAACAGTGCGACTCCTCCGACCGGACGCTGCACCAGTGACCGTCCGTCGTCGAGGTTTAGGACCGCTATCGCCGTTGTTCGGGGAACCCACATGCTCACTGTGACCTCGCCTTGCAGGCCGCTCGACGAGACTCCGCTCACCCCAGCAATGAGCCCGTCTGCGTAGGCGGGTTCACCGTCGAGGAAGCAGGTGACGTCGGGGCTGACTGAGACCGTCAGACATACCACAGGCAGCACGGTTCCATCTTCGAGTTCCGTGCGCACGGGGGCGCGAGCCGAGCCATCGGATTCGAACAGGTAGCCGCCTGCGGCGGTGTTGGCAACCGTTCCCACATACACCCAAGGCGCCACCGACTGGGCACCGCCACCCCGGTCGAACGAGGGAATGGCGGGATCACCGATCACCAAGAGCTGCTCGGTCCCGAGAGCTGCGTAGTCAAACGTTGGCAGCGGTGTCGCCGAGGAATCGGCGACTCTGAGGTTCTCATCGTTCGTCGGTGTGCTGTGGGCAATGATCCAGTCCCAACGCGATTGAGAGCCCGCCGGAGGAGGCGTAGTTTCGGACACTGTCGTGGTCGATTCGCCAGAAGCCAGGTCGGATGCTCCGTCCGACAGGAAGACGAGCCCGCCTCCGACGAAGAGCGCCACCGCAAGACCAGACACCAGTCCGATCTGCCATCCAGTCCAGCGGCGCGTGAACGGCAGTCGGCTGGCG
>CAYYIA010000169.1:0-4432 GCA_964471875.1 uncultured Acidimicrobiia bacterium | reverse complement strand
GCTCCTCGGGGGAAAGGGCGCGAACAAGGAGGGTGCCGAAGATCGACGGCTCCACGTCGGCCCACGTGAATCCTGCCGCCTCCACCAGGAGGTCGATGTCGCCCTCCTGCAGTGGCAGTGACTCGACCGTCTTGAAGAAGTGCCCGTTGAACTTCGCGATGAGCTCGGCGCCGAAATCGCCGCCGGTGTCCATCGTGGTCCAGAGCTTCGTGAGCACGCTCCCCACCCGCTCGGGGCCGCCAGCCTGGCGGGCACTCTCGAGGGTCCGCTTGAAGAGATCCTTCGGCAAGAGACCCACGTCTTCGGCGAAGCAGCAGAACACGCAGCGCATCAGGAACCGCGCCACCTGCTCGGCGTCGTGGCCGCGGTCCTCCAGCACGGCGGCGAGCTGCGCCAGCTTGCCGGCGATCTCCTTCGTCACCTGCTGCGCCTTGCCGCGCGGGTCGCGCGCGTGGGGGCGGGTGAGGATGTCGTGCAGGAGTTCGATGTCACGGGGGCGGTCGGCGAGGGTGGCGAGCGGGATGCGGTGGCCGGCGGGGAAGTCGCCGAAGCGACCGCTCCACCGGTCCCACAGGATCAGCTCGCGCGGCACATCGACCACCATCAGATACGGCGGGATGGCACCGGGTTCCGCGGCCACGTACTGCGACACCTGCTTGAACGCCTTGCGGACCAGCACGTCGTTCTGGTCGGAGGCGCCGGCCTTGGCCTCCACGGCCACGTGGCCGGTCTTCCAGCAGTCGATGTAATTGGGGGTGCCGTCGCCCCGATCATTCAGGACACGGACGGTCTTCTCGAAGCAGTAGTCGTCACCGAATTCGGGGCCGGGCTTCTCGACGCCGAGGGCGTCGCAGAACTCGAGAAACCAGGTCTGGAACGCCTGCTTCTCGCCGAGGGTGGAGGTGCGCCACCGGCCGGCGAGGTCACGGAGCGCGGCAGCGGCCTCGGCGACGGAGCGGGTGGGGGGCAGGGCGGGCACCGTGGGAGAATCGCGCGGAATGGACGTGGGCGCAACAGGGGCGGCCCCCGTCAGGCGGGCATCGCCCCGGCCGCGGTTGATTCGGGGGAATGTCCCAGCGCAGGGACAGGGCATTGCCCTGTGCTGCCCGAATCACGCGGATCCGTGGCGCGACGGGCATTCCCGTGCGTCACGACCAAGGACAGGGCGGTGCCCTGTCCCTACCGGATTCACGGGAAGCCCAACACCCCTCCGAACACGCCGAGCAGCACGACGCTCGCCAGCGCGCCGATGATCCAGAGGATGATCAGGGCAGGGATCGCGGCGATCGCCCACTTGATCATCAGCATGACGATGGTCATGAACGGCAGCTGGATGTCGGTGATGATGACTTCCCTGGGCTCATCAATGGACGGGTGCATGACGACTCCAGTGTGAGGGGCATTTTTCCGGTACGGGGGTCGGTGGGGGAGTTGCACAACTCGGCTCGGGATGATGCCAGCGACTCAGGCCGCGGGACAGAACCGCTCGCGGAGCGCCTCCGCCAGGGTGGCGCGCTGGATCGTGAGCCACGCGCGGCTGGCACCGGACAGGGTGATGCGTCCCTCCGAATCGCGGGCCCCGGACCGCGACATCTGCCAGCGACGCTCCGGACAGTCGAGACGCACCTCGGCCCAGGTCCACGGGGTGGTCTCCGGGGCAATCGTGGGGTCCTGCGCGAGGACCGTGGCGCGCTCCCGGCGAAGCTCGATCCGCACCATGCCCTGCTCGCTCACGATGGCCGAGCGCAGGAACTCGAGGTCGCGTGGCGTGCCGTCGTGCGCGGTCCACCGGAAGCGAACCCAGTCGTCCTGGGCCTGGAGTGGCGCGGCGGCGAGGCCGGTGAGGATGATGAGAAGGCGGCGCATCGAGGTCTCCTGGGCGGGGCTGGAGGATGTTGAGGAACAGACCCGTCCGCACCTCACCGGGTCACCTACCGCAACCTCGCCGGCAGCTCGGCCACCCCGATGTAGCGCTCGCCGGCCTCGCCGTTGAGCAGCAGGTAGATCTGCTCCCCGCGCACCAGCGGTGCCTGGGTGGCCGTGGTGCCGGCTGGCCCATAGACCACGGCCAGCAGCTCGGCCTCGGGCGAGAACACATCCCAACGCGGCGGGTGGTCGGTGGGCACGGTCCGCTGCACCCAGACGCGATCCCGGTCGTCGGTGAAGAGCTGCTGCAGCGGAGCCCGCGCAGCGGGGATGTGCGGGGTCAGCGCCTCGATCAGTCCGGTGGCCCCCGACTGGAAGCGCTGCCATTCCTCCTTCCAGCGCTCCACGTCGGCCGACGTGATGGCCGGTCCGGACTCGTTCACCTGGAGGGTGAGCACCGTGTCGGCCTCGAGATCGAGCCGGGACAGCGCATATCGCGCGGCGTCGGAGACCCAGACACGCCGATGACGATCCAGCGCCACCAGCGAACGCCCGGCGAACGGGAGCCCCGCGACGACCTGGCCGCCTGCATAGGCGTGCAGGTACGACGTCCATGGCGCAATGTCGAGTTCGACGGAATCCCGTGCGCCGGTGGCAGGATCCAGGCGCTGCAGCATGCGGAGGTTCGTGCCCTCGAAGAGTCCGGTCGCGGTCATGTCGGGATCGGGGCCACTCACCTGCCGACTCCACGGCTCCCAGAGCACCTCCGCGGTGTCGATCGTGGCTCCCCAGCGGAAGCCGAATCCAGGAACGACCATGTCGAGGCGTTGCCGCTCCCGTCCATCGGCATCGAGCACGAGGATCTTGCGCTTGCCGACATCATTCACGAGCAGCGTGCTGTCATTGGCGAAGCGGAGGCCGTTGACACGCGAGAACTCGCCGGGACCCTCGCCATTGCGCCCGATGATGGTGTCGGCTGAGCCATCGGCCGTGAAGACGTGGATCAGGAAGGCCTCCACGTCGAACGCATGAATCCTGCCGCTCGCGTCAACCTCGATGTCGCGGAGGTCGGCGAAGATGAAGGATGAGTCGTCGACGTAGCGCCCGATGGTGAAGAGCGTGGTTAGCGTATCGGGGACGATCGTCAGCCCCTCGGCATAGCGCACATCCACGCGCCCGGAGGGCGTCGTCTCGCGTGAGTACCCCGGCACCGACGCCTCGGCGCAGGCGGCGAGGGTGAAGAGGGTCGCGAGTGGCGCCAATCGCATGAAGCGTCTCCTGGAGGGTCAGGGCACCGCTCTGTCAAGGTCCGTCCAAGTCATCGAGTCAGCCGGTACATCCGCACCTGCGGCACCTCGTCGTCGATCACGGCACCAAGCACGTAGTCGTGCCCGATCTCGTGGACCTCGAGGTCAGCAGGCAGCGTCACGTGGCCGAGGAACTCGCCGTTGGGGGCGAAGACGCCCCAGGCGCCGGTGTCGGTGCCTGGCACCGCGAACCGCCGCACCCAGAGATGGCCATCCGGATCACGAAGCAGGTCGTCGTACGCCGGCATCCGGTCGGGGAAGGGGCTCCCCCCGACGGCGTACCAATCGCGTGTCATCGAGTCTTGGCGCACCAGCGGTGCCTTGGCGTAGGCCTCGCGCGCAGCGCCGTCGATGGCGAGATCCACCGGCGGACCCCGGAGCGAGCGCATCCACCGGCCGTCGAGGTCGTACTCGTCGAGCCGCATCTCCGCGGCGAGTCCCACCACCAGGCGCTCGCCGTTCGCCTGGAACACCGACCGCCGTCCGAACGGGGTGACCATGCCCCGGCCCCCCTGCGGCGTGTGCACAACCATGTACTCCCAGAGCGGAAGGGTGAACAGTGTCGAGCGGGGTGCACCGCTGGCGTCGACGACCTTGAAGAGGAGGGAATCGTTATACGGCGTGTTGGGCGGAGCCGCCTCGGGATCAGGGCTTCGCGACTGCTGCACCAGGAGCCCCGCGCCGTCGAAGCAGATGAGCGGCCACATCGCGTTGTCGGGCAGCATGAACTCGCGCACGAACGCCAGCGAGTCCAGCCGCCAGATGGAGAGCCGCGCGTCGGTGTCGACCCAGAGCTCGTTCGTACCGCAGCGGGCGAACCGGTTGATGAACGAGAACTCCCCCGGCCCCTGGCCCAGGCGGCCGTGCGTGGAGAGATGCCGCCCCTCCGCGGAGAACACCCGGAGTTCGCGGCCGAAGCCGTCGGCCACGACGATCGTCCCGTCGTCGCGCCGCGTGGCGCCGGAGATCCGCGAGAAGAGGTAGGCGTCCTCGCCGTCCTCGTTGCCGATGGAGAGGAGCGGGGCGGTATCGACCACCCACGGCGAGCGCTCGCCCCACACCGGGGCCGGGGTCTCGACGATGGTGACGCCGGAGGAGTCGCGGGTGACTGGCGCTCCCGCGGTGCCGCTGCCGGCGGAGCCGCAGCCGGCAAGCACGACCGCAAGCAAGACGGGGGAAAGACGCACCATTGGAGGCTCCAGTGGGGGGACCCCCAATACTACCCGCCTCGGCCCGCGATCCCGACCTCCCCCACGGCA
>CAYYIA010000168.1:0-4456 GCA_964471875.1 uncultured Acidimicrobiia bacterium | reverse complement strand
CTTCCATCCACGCTGTCCCAAGGCGCAGCCGTTGTGCGCCGAGACCGAGCCGGTGTTGCGCGAGTTGGCACCCGGTCATACCGCGGCCTGCCACTTTCCCATCACCGGTCCCTCCGACCTGATGAACAGCCTCGAGGCCAAACAGGGCTGAAGCCTCAGAACTGGAAGATGGTTCGAACCACCGCTTGCTCGAGGTAGGCATTGTCGACCCTGGTCTCCCCCTCGTCGGGTCCCACCTGGTACTGGAACAGTCCCAGGTCGGTTGCCACCAGGCCGATCGACGCCTCGAATCTCCCGCTTCCCGTGTACTTGTCCTGGAACGCTGGGATGGCAGTCCCGACGCTCCACTCCCGGCCCTCCGGCATGCCCGAGTACTGCATTCCGTCGATCACGTAGACGAAGTAGTTGCCATATCCATAGAGCGGAGCGACGTACTCCAGGGCATCACCGTTGCGCTCCAGGCCCCACGGGGCGTACCAGGTGTCGGTCGGATCCAACTGCCCATCGTTGTCGTTGTCGCAGATCAACCCCGCCCAGGCTCCCTGGAGGCGGTCCGAGTACGAGAAGCTGAGCTTCGCACCCGAGAACCCTCCGTAGAACTCCTCGTTCGGGATGTGAACGATCCCACCCGGATGGTCGGTGAAGATCGACAACGCGAAGACGGTCAGGGCGATGACGATGGACGTCTCCGGGTCCAGGCAGTAGAAGTCCGAGATGTTCTTCGCCATGATCTCGATGCGCTCCAGGGCGGGGTTCAACTGCGGCAGCACCCGCAGGCGCGCCTGGGTCTCGGGTGCATCCGCCTCGAGCGTGAGCCGGACCCCGAGTCGCGGCATGGCGTCGCCGATGTCGAGGCAGCGCACGTCGAGCATCGAACCGGAAGCGCCGAACTCGAGAGCGCTCGATCTCGTGTAGCCCACCGGTTCGGCGGCCGCCGGCGCATCCAGCGCGGTGAGATCCGACGCGTAGTACCGGTAGCCGATCTGTAGTCCCGTTCCCTTCTCGGTCGCATAGCCCAGGTGCGAGTCATCGAGGTACGACTCGACGTACTGCCCGAGGTTGACGGCGATCGCCGGCGAGAAGTGGGTGGTGGTGCCGGAGACGAACACATCGTCGCCACGGCGGGTCACCCGCAGGTCGTCGTACGGCTGATAGGTGCCGTCGGCGTCGACGGTGACCATCGCCACCAGCGGAACCATATCGGCCGTCAGGCCCTCGAAACGGGCGGCGTCGATGCGCCGGGTGACCGTCACCGGGGCGGCGAACTCGAGGCCCCCCGGGCCGAGGTCGTAGATGCGGGCATCGGGATCGTCCGCCGCCCCGGCGAGTTCCGGCGGGTAGTCCTCGGGAGCGAGCACCCCAATGGTGATCCCCGGGTCGGTGGCCATCGCCTCGAAGGGGACCTCGACGGTGAGATCCCCGTCTTCGCTGGTCACCTCGAACCCCGGTTCCGTGGTCGTGGTGGTGGCCACCGTGGTGGTGGTTGCCGCGGTCGTGACCGTGGTCGAGGAACCACTCCCCCCACCACAGGCGCCGACGACGAGCAGCAGTGCGACGAGAACGGCCAAACGGCTCCGCATCTCCGGACCCCCTCCGTGAGCAGGTCCCAGAGACTACGCCTCGCCGGGTACGCGAGCAGCCTCCAGGCGTAGAGGCGGTTTTCGCGAGTTTCTAGTGGCCGAGGTGTGCCGCCACCGCCCCGGCGACGATGGCGGCGTCCTCCGCGACCCCGGCGATGATGCCCGAGGCGCGGGTGCGCAGCCACGGAATGCCGGCCACGAACACTCCGGGGACCCCGGTGACCCCGTCGTTGTGCAGCACCCGTCCATCAGCATCGGTGATGGGGAGGTGCACCCAGGAGAAGTCGCCGCCGAACCCGGTGGTCCAGACGACGGCGGCCAACGCGGAACCCGGGATCAGCTCCGGTCCGGCGAGTGCTTCGGGATCGGCGCAATCGACATCGGCGGCGTCGTGCTCGAGATCAGCCGTGATCCCCACTCGCGCCAGATACCCGTCGACCATGTTCTTGATCTGAGCAGAGCCGGCGTCGGCGAACCGGATGGCATCGGCGACCGAGTCGTCGAAGCGGAGGACGCCACCCTCTGCGCCGATGAGACGGCCCACAAGGATCACGCCCTTGCCGGCGAGCCCCTGCAGGCTGACGGTGTGGCCCCGCGGCCCGACACCGGACACCTGCGGCTGCGCCGCGAACTGCATGGCCGGATCGGGGAGATCCGATGGGCGCTGCCGCAGGAACCCGGTCTCCTCGAGCCAATCCAGCGTGTCCCGACCCCGGTACCGCCGCGGGGACCGAGCCACCCGGCTCACAGCGAGATACACCTCGCGTCCCGCGGCTTGGAGGTCCTCGGCGATCTGACAGCCCGACTGGCCACTCCCCACCACGAGCACCGCCCCCGGAGGCAGGCCCGCCGGACTGCGGTACTCGCCGGCGTGGATCTGGACGATGTGGCGGGGGAGGCTGGAGGCAGACGCCGGAACGCGGGGGTGGTTCTGTCCCCCCGACGCCAGCACCACTGCCTGCGCATGGATCTCGGCGAGATCGGGGGCAACGGTCCGAACGACGAATCCTTCGGAGGCACGAGCGACAAGGGTCACGGACACACCCTCACGCACCGGGAGCCGAAACGTCCGGGCGTAGTCCTCGAAGTAGCCGACGAGGTCCGACGCGGTGGCGAATCCGGCAGGATCACCGGTGAACTCCAACCCGGGGAGTGCGTTGATGCGATTGGGCGTGTTCACCTGGAACGAGTCCCAACGCTGCGTGCGCCAGGTTTCACCCACCCTTCCCCGCTCGAGCACCACGTGATCGATGCCCCGTCCCTGGAGATGGCGACTCACCGCCAGCCCTGCCTGGCCGGCACCGATGACGACGACGGGAAGGGTGGGCATGTCGGCGCGACACTACGCGGCGGCCAGGATCAGAACCAGTCGCGTCGGTAGAAGATGATGGCGGCGAGGCCGACCAGACCCACCGAGATGCCAACGACCGCGGGGAATGCCCAGTCCGCTGACTCGATGGGCAGAGCCACATTCATCCCGAAGAAGGCGGCAACCGTCCCCGGCAGCGCCACGATGATCGTCAATGCGGCGAGCACCTTCATCACCGCGTTGAGGTTGTTGGAGATGATGGAGGCGAAGGCATCCATCATCGCCGAGAGCAACTCGGTGGCGATGCTCGTCATCTGGATCGCCTGCTGGTTCTCTGTGAGCACATCCTCGAGCAGTTCCTGATCCTCCTCGAAGCTGGTGAAGAGCCGCGACCGCTCGACTCGCTCCATCATCACCTCGTTCGATCGCAACGCCGTGGCGAAGTAGGTGAGACTCTTCTGGTACTTGAGGAGCTCGAGGACCTCGCGATTGCGGGTGGATGCCTGCAGCTGATCCTCCAGCACCTCGGTGATCCGATTGATCTCACGAAGATGGGCGAGGTACCGGGTGGCCGTCTCGAGGAAGACGTAGAGCACGAAGCGGAAGCGCTTTCCCGTGCGGAGGAGCCGGTACTTGCCGTTCTCGAGAGTCCTGAAGATCTCGTCGTCGTACTTGCAGATCGTGACCACGAAGTCCTCTTTGATGACCATGCCGAGCGGCACCGTGATGTAGGGGATGTCGCTCTCCGGCTGGCGCATCGGCACCCGGATGAGGATGAAGGCATCTCCCTCGTCCCGCTCCACGCGAGCCAGTTCATCGTGGTCGAGGGAGTAGGCGATGTAGTCGTGAGCGACGCCCCACTCGACGAGCTGCTGGATCTCCTCGGGGGTGGGATCGACAACCTTGATCCATGCACCGGCCGTCACGGCAGAGAGAATCTCCATCCCGTGATCCGCAGACTTGAAGATCGTGATCACGGGGACACCCCCTGTCGGGCGTTCAGGCCATGTCGGTGCGAGCTCAGGCGGCTCGCGCGGATTGTATGCCTCGCCACATGGGCTCCTGGCGGCCGCGCGACTCAGCAGTCGTAGAGCACGGCCGCCGATCCGACACCGAACCCCTTGACCTGAGCCGACCCGGCGGGTGGGTTGGAGGGAGCCACATCGAAGTCCCCCAACCCGTAGCCGAGATCGAAGGCGCTCCACCATCCGTAGAAGGGGTCATACAGCCCTCCCTGGGCGGCGACGTCCGACCAGGTGGTCGCCGGTCCGAACCCTCCGGCGATGTACAGGTTCGAAGGAATGGCGTTGAGATCGGTGATCTCCCACCCGTCGAACAGCCGGGGTCCGTCGCGCTCGGTGAACCAGGCGGTGAAGCCACCCCAGGTCACCTTGTACCACTCCCAGCCGCCGTAGGGAGGGGTGGGACCGCACGGCCCCATCTCCCAGCCCACCGAGTAGTCGGGGCTGCCGAGGAGGGCGACCAACTGGGGCAGTGCCGACTCCACAGTGGACCCGAATGAGACGCCACCGACGCCCTCCGAATAGGCAAGCACCGCGTCGGAGGT
>CAYYIA010000167.1:0-4474 GCA_964471875.1 uncultured Acidimicrobiia bacterium | reverse complement strand
TGGCGATGCAAGTGCTTTATCTGGGGCCAAGAATGCTCACCATCGCCATGCTCGCGACCCGAAGAGGTACCACCGGGCGTCGTGCCGCTGTCGGAGTGGTCATCGGCTGTTTCGTCCATCTCGTCCTCGATGGGGTGTGGACGAGCCCGGAGGCGTTCCTGTGGCCGCTCTTCGGCTTCGACTTCCCGCGGGTGGCGGGTTCGGACTTTGCCACCCTCGTCGGCGACACGATCCGGTCGCCGTACACCTGGGCTGGCGAGGCGATCGGGGCCGCGTACCTGCTCTACGTGTGGCGACGCCACTTGTCGCGGCCTGGAGAGCTGGTCGGGTTCATGCGCACCGGTCGGGTGCCCATGCGCACCCGGTAGCAGGGAGGGCCTACTCGGCCGGGGCGTGCGCCCGACGGCGGGTCTTGCCGGCCATGCGCAGCACCGCCAGCACCAGGAACACGGCGAACATCCGCTTGAGCAAGGGTGCGTCGAGGGAAAGCGCGACCCGTGCCCCGATCACCCCGCCGGCGATGCCTCCGATGCCGAGCAGCAGCGCCGTCCGCCAATCCACCCGCCCGGCACGGGCGTGCACGTACGCGGCGACGATGGTCGAGGGAACGATCACTGCCAGGGAAGTGCCCTGCGCCTCGTGCTGGGCAAAGGAGAACAGCGCCACGAGCGCCGGCACGTAGACGATGCCTCCACCCACGCCGAGCATGGCCCCGAGGGTGCCGGCGATGAGGCCGACGGCGATGAGGGCCACCACCGTCATGCCGACATCCACAGGTCGACGGCGGCGAACAGGGCGATCACCACGAAGCAGCGAGCGAGCCACACGGGGGAGATGCGCACGATGTGGCGCGCCCCCAACGCGGCACCAACGGTGGAACCGATGAGCAGCAGGCCGGCGGTACCCCAGGCGATCTCGCCATCCGCCATGAAGGGGATGGCCGCCGATGTCGCCGAGGCGACGATGGCGGCGAGCGACGTGGCGTGGGCACGATGCTGCTCGAAGCCGAGCAGGAGGACGAGAGCGGGAACCATCACCACGCCGCCCCCGACACCGAACAGCCCCCCGATGATGCCGGCCCCGAACCCGATGGCGGCTCCGCCGGCGATGCGCTGCATCCGAGCATCGTAGGGGGAGCCTGATAGGGTCCCCGCCGTGCACCTCGCCCTCAGCCCGAGCACCCCCGGTCTCTCCGCCGTCGAACTCGTCGATCTGTGCGTCGCTGCCGAGGACATGGGATACACCGGGGCATGGGGCGCCGAGGTGGCCGGTCCGGGCACCTTCGCCCTCCTCGGTGCCATCGCCGTTCGCACCCGCAGGCTCGACCTCGGGGTTGCCGTGGTTCCGGCCGCCACCCGGTCGCCGGCGCTCCTCGCCATGGAGGCGGCAACGGTGAGCCAGCTGCTCGGCGGCCGCGCCATGTCCGTCGGCATCGGATCGTCCTCGCAGTTCATCCTCGATGCCTGGCATGCCGCCCCGTTCGATCCCGCCCTCGCCAGGGTCCGGGAGACCGTGGAGGCCACCCGGGTGCTGCTCGGTGGGGGTCGGGAGTACCGGGGCGATGTCGTGCGAGTGAGCCGGTTCAACCTGGCGACCCCTCCCGTCGGCCCAGTGCGGGTCTGCGTCGGCGCCCTCGGCCCGGGAATGCTGGCGGTGGCCGGCGCCGTCGGCGACGGGGTGTGCCTCAACCTGATGCCGCCCGAGGCGGTTCCCCGGCAGCGGGCGGCGGTGGCAGCCGGTGCCGATCGGGCCGGCCGAACCCTCCCCGAACACTTCTCGGTGATGGCACGCCTGCATGTCGTGCCCACCGACGATGTCGACTCCGGCCGGGCCCTGGTGCGGGCCGCCTTTGGCCCCTACTTCGGCCAACCGGTGTACAACCGGTTCCTCGGGTGGATCGGCTACCCGGAGGAGGCTGCGGCCATCGCCACCGCCTTTGCCGCCGGCGACCGCGAGGGGGTGGCGACGGCGATGCACGGCCGCCTCGTCGACGATGTGGCCTTGGTCGGCCCGACCGCCCGCATTCGAGCCCGCCTCGACGAATTCGACGCGGCCGGCCTCGATGTGGCGGCATTGAACGTGATCGCGGGAAGCGCGGCGGAGGTGGCGGAGGTACTTCGGGCGCTGGTCTAGCCAGCCTCGTTACCCGTTACCCGTTGCCCGTTGCCCGTTACCCGTTGAAGTGCAGCGTTTGCCGATTGCCCATTGCCCATTGCCCCTTGAGGTTCTTGCCAATCGCCAATTGCCAATTGCCAATTGCCAATCGCCCTCACCCTCCGCGCAACGCCGGCAGCACCTCGTTCCCCATCATCCCGATGGCGGCTTCCTGGTCGAGTGAGGCGATCTGAAAGGCCACGATGTCGGCTCCGACGTCGGCGACGAGGGGGCGGTAGGTGGCGACCATCGACGCCGCATCGGTGACGATGGCGTAGCGACCGAGTACCTCCTCGCGGGGCATGGCGTCGGCGCGCTCACGGAGATCCTGGGGATCGACGGCTTCGAGGCGACCCGGAGCCCGCAGTCCGCGCCACGAGGTCAATGCCTGCCAGGCCTCCTCGTGGGAGTGGGCGAGGATCGACCACCGTGTCGCCAGGACCTTGGGGGCGGGTCGTCCCACGGCAGCGGCGGCAACCCGAGCCGGCTCGATCACCGTCTCGAAGGTGTCGGCGGGCACCTTCACGCTGGTGATGATGCCGTCGGCGAGTTGGGCTGCCAGCGCGGAGGACTTGGGCCCACCCGACGCCATCCACAACTCCATGCGGTGGAGGGGCGGGCTGTAGAGCTTGGCCCGGTCGGTGCGATACCACCGACCGTCGAAGGTCAGCTTTTCGCCGTCGAGGAGGCGACGCATGATCTGCAACGCTTCGCGCATCCTCCCGGCGCGCTCGGCGTAACCGGGGAACGCATAGCCGAGGGGACCCTCGTTGATGTTCTCCCCGGTGCCCACGCCCAGATCGAAGCGTCCTCCGGAGAGCCGGTCGAGGGTGGCGGCGGCCTGGGCGACGACACCGGGGTGGTAGCGGAAGAGCGGGGTGGTGACCCCGGTGACGATGCGCACCCGGGAGGTGGCTTGCGCCATGGCGGCGATGGTGGCGAAGGCGAATCCGGCCGCGGCGTCGTCGTCGACCCAGGGGTGGAAGTGCTCGGAGACGACCAGGCCGTCGAACCCCGCCTTTTCGGCGAGGACGGCATGGCGTACCAAGACCTCCGGCTGCCATTGCTCGTGGCCGCAGAAGTAGTAGAAGGCGGTCACGACCCCACTCCTCGCTTTTTGGCGGATGACATCTTCGCGTAGTGTGGGGTTCTACCCGTACGGGGTGGGGCGGCGTGGGGCCGTCGTCGAATGCAGGACGGGAAGACAGAGAGGAGTCCCTGCATGGCCAATTGGCAGAAGTACGCCGCCGAGGCGTACGGAACCTTCGTGTTGGTGCTGTTCGGCACCGGGGCGATCCTGGCGAGCGGCGGCGATTACCTGGTCGTCGCCATGGCGTTCGGCCTGGCGCTCGTGGTCGGGCTGTTCACGGTGGGCCGGGTATCCGGTGGCCACTTCAACCCGGCAGTGTCTCTCGGGATGTTCCTCGACAAGCGGATCAGCCTGAACGACATGCTGTTCTACTGGGTTGCCCAGGTGGTGGGAGCGCTGCTCGCCAGCCTCGCCCTCGCCTACCTCGCCAGCAAGGCGGCGGTGGAGACGACGGCGAACGCTCTCGGAGGCCTCGAGGCCTTCAAGGGCTTGGTGGGAGAGGCGATCCTGACTGCGGTGTTCGTGATGGTGATCCTGGTGGCGTCAAAGTTCTCGTCGTACACCAAGTTCCTCGCCATCGGATTCGCGCTCCTGGCGGTCCACCTCACCGGCATCGGATTCACCAGTGCCGGTGTCAACCCGGCTCGCTCGCTCGCCCCGGCAATCGTGTCCGGCGAGTTCGGCGACATCTGGGTGTATCTGCTCGGCCCGGCGATCGGCGCCATCATCGGTTGGGTGCTCTACAAGTTCATCGTGACCGGTGACACCGACCTGACCGACGACGTCAAGGGAATGATGTAGGCCGAGCGGGCGCTGATGGGTCACGGGCTTTGTCAGGTATCGGTCCGACCTTGGACCAATACCTGATTCCGGGGTGAGCCCATCTGCGCCCGCTCGAAGAGGCTGCACGATCGTGATGGGGCGCCCTTCGGGGCGCCCCATTCGCGCCCACGCAGGATCGGTTTCCCGTAGGCTCGCGGCGCTCCTGGACCCCCGGTTCAGAGGGCACGCCCGCCGAGAAGAGAGAGGGAGTGTCGATGCAGACCTGGCAGAAATACGCCGCGGAGACCTATGGAACGTTCGTGCTCGTGTTGTTCGGGACCGGCGCCATCCTGGCGACGGGTGGCGACCCGGTGGGGATCGCCTTCGGGTTCGGTCTGGCGCTGGTCGCCGGGTTGTACACGGTCGGCAGGGTCTCGGGAGGGCACTTCAATCCCGCGGTGTCGCTGG
>CAYYIA010000166.1:0-4486 GCA_964471875.1 uncultured Acidimicrobiia bacterium | reverse complement strand
GCCTTGGTGTGGAGGATGCGGTCCCGGTCGCGTTCGAAGGCCGTGCGGCGGTCGTCGGGTGGCTCGGCCACGATCCGGCCCCGCGACTCGGTGGAGCGGGTCGCCGCCGGGGCGAGGTGCTCGGCCTCCCACCGTTCGGCGTCGAAGCGTCGGCGATCAGCGAATCGCGGGGACATCGACCTGGAGTTGGATCGCCAGGAAGACGATCAGGGCCACGGCGGCCGTGGCGGTGGCGAGCATGACTGCGCGCTGCAACCAGCCACCCGCGGTGAAGGTGGCGATCGGCCCGGGCTCGCGGTGTCCGCTGATGATGCGGCGGCGGACCCGTGCCGAGAGGGTGTCCACGGCGAGCACGGCGACGACGGTGAGGAACAGCACCGTGCCGGCCCGGGCGTAGTCGCGGAAGCGGAGCTGGGAGATGAGTTCGAGTCCGATGCCGCCTGCCCCGACCACTCCGAGCACGGCCGAGGCGCGGATGTTGATCTCGAAGCGGTACAGCCAGTAGGCGAGGATGTTCGGCATCACCTGCGGCACGACGGCGAAGCGCATCCGGGCGAGCCGGCCACCACCGACCGCGGCGATGGCCTCCACTGGACCGGGGTCGATGCCTTCGATCACCTCCGACGACAGCTTGCCCAGCGTGCCGATCGAGTGGATGCCCAGCGCCAGGGTGCCGGTCCAGGCTCCGAGGCCGGTGACCGGGATGAGCACCATCGCCACCAGCAACTCGGGCACCGCGCGGATGGCGTTGAGGATCTGGCGCGAGGTGTTGCTCACCACGCGGCTGCTGATGTTCTTCGCCGCCAGGAAGGCGAGGGGGAACGAGATGAGGGCGCCGATGATGGTGCCGATCCAGGCGATGAAGAACGACTCCATCACCTTGGGGAGCGCCCGCTGGATCGCCTCGGCGCCGAGGTCGGGTTGGGCGAGGCGGCGGACGATGGCCCACACGTCGGCGGGGGCGCCGAGGAGACGGTCGAGCGAGACATCGAGGCCGAGGGCACCCCACAGCACCGGGACGATGATGACGATGGTCATCCCGATGCGGAACAGCCGCGGGCCGAGCGGCTGCTTGGGCCGGAGCAGGGGGAGGGTGTCGTTGGTGGTCACACCAACCGCCTGCGCAGGGCGATGCTCACCTGTTCGATGATGAAGACGAACACGAAGATGATGATCACCACGGCCAGCACCCGGTCGAAGCGGAAGAAGGCGCGCTGTGCCTCGAGCACCTGGCCCACGCCACCGGCACCGACCACGCCGAGCACCACCGAGGCGCGGATGTTGATCTCGAAGGTGTACAGCGCGTAGGCGACGAAGTTGGGCAGCACTTGCGGGAGCACCGCGGCGCGCACCGCGGGAAAGTGCCGGGCGCCGGTGGCGCGCGCCGCTTCGAGCGGTCCCGGGTCGACGGCGTCGACGGTCTCCGAGAGCAGTTTCGCCATGATCGCCAGCGAGAAGAAGATGAGGGCGAGGGTTCCGGCGAAGGCGCCCGCCCCGACCGAGGTGACGAAGATCATCGCCCAGAACAGGTCGGGAACGGTCCGGACCAGGTTGATGAAGCCCTTGTCGACCACATAGGAGATGCGGTTGGGTGCCGTCATCGTCGAAGCCAGGAAGGCGATGGGCAGCGACAGCAGGCAGCCGACGAAGGTGGCAATGATGGCGATGCGGGTGGTCTCGATGATGGGGTTGGCCCTGGTGGCGCTCCCGAACTCCCACGAGCCGATCCACCACCAGTCGCCGTCCCCGATGGCCCACTTGAAGTCGGGGGGCAGCAGGTTGGGGACGTTGGCGACATTGCCCACGTTCTCGATGAGGCCGGGGATGGTGAAGCCCACCTGGGCTCCGGCGTAGAGGGTCATGTAGGTGAGGATGCTCAGCGAGGTGAGCAACGGCAGTCGGGCGATGAGTCCGAGAAAGGCGGCGATGCCGAACATGGCGACGGCGAGGGCCATCACCGCGTAGTCGCCGGAGCCGAAGACCGCCTCCTGGCCCCGACGCAGTCCCTCGACGGGATGGATCACATCGAAGGTGGTCCCCGCGGGGAGGGCCACCATGGCTCCACCCATCCACAGCACGAAGCCGTTGATGGCTCCCGATGCCGTCGCCCCGCGGCGCAGTGCGAGCGCTGTGGTGACCGCGGCGGCGGGTATCCAGGCTGCGGCGAAGCCGAGGCACAGGAGCACGTCGATTCGGTTGGGAGTGTCGGGTACCACCTGCGTGGAGAGAACGGTCGAGGCGACGAGGCCGGCAGCCAGCACTGCCGCCTCGATGGGGGAGAAGGTGATGCGCGCGATGCGCAGTGCGGCGACGAGGCCGGCCGCGGCGATCGCTCCCCACAGGGCCCCGTTGGCCACGCCACCGGTAAAGGCCCCTGCGACCAGTGCCGTGGCGGCGACGAGAAACGGCACCACCAGGGAGCGGGTCTTCAGAGGTGGTGTGGGCCTGGTCAGGGTCACCGGGCCCACGGTGGTCACAGCCCGGCCCCTTCGAGGAGGTCGTCCGGGGTCACCGAACGCCCGTAGATGCCGCGGAACGTCTCCTCGGTGACGTCCGCGATGTCGCCGTCGTACACCAACTCGCCGTCGCGCAGCCCGATCAACCGCTTGCCGTAGGCCCGGGCGAGATCGAGGAAGTGGAGGTTGATGATCGTGGTGATGCCGAGGTCGCGGTTGATGGTGCGCAGGTCGCGCATCACGGTGTGCGAGGTCACCGGATCGAGGGAGGCTACGGGTTCGTCGGCGAGCAGCACCGATGGCTCCTGGGCGAGCGCCCGGGCGATGCCGACGCGCTGCTGCTGTCCGCCGGAGAGGTCGCTCGCCCGGATGTAGGCCTTCTCCACGATCTCGACGCGTTCCAGGGCCTGGAGGGCGGCCTCGCGGTCGGCGGCGGGCCAGATCCCGAACATCGCCCGGAACCATCCCACCTTGGCCAGCCGACCCATGAGGACGTTGTTGATGACCGAGGTCCGGTTCACCAGGTTGAAGGTCTGGAAGATCATCCCGATCTGGGAACGCAATTCGCGGAGTTGTGTCGGGGAGGCGCCCCGGACCTCGACCCCGTTCACGTTCACCGATCCGGCGGTGATGGGTACGAACCCGTTGATGGCCCGCAGCAGGGTGGACTTGCCGGCACCCGACAGTCCCACGACGACGACGAGTTCGCCCTGCTCGATGGTGAGGCTCACCCCCTTGAGTGCCTTGAGCCCGCCCCGGTAGGTGACATCCACACCGTCGAACTTGATCACTCGGTCTCCTTCTCCCAACCCGACACTAGCCGCGGAGCTCGGGAGCTCAGAGGTCGCCGAGTCCGAAGCCCAGTGCGTCGAGGAGACGGCGCGCGCCGGCAAGATCGGATTCGGTGACCTCGGTGACACTCTCCCAACCGTACGCCTCGAACCCGGCGGCGAGTGTCTCCGGGTCGTCGGTGGCGAGGTCGAGCAGTGCCTCGATGATCATCCCCCGAACGTCGACGGGGAAGCCGCCACCGAACACGACCAACTCATTGGGGATCGGATCCGAGACCGCGAGGATGCGGACTCTCTGGATCACGTTCGGGTGGATCTCACGCACTCCGCGGCGCCCATCGCGCGGGCGCAGGGTGCCGCAAACCAGGTCGCCGGCAGAGTCGGTGATGCACAGGTCGACGAGATCGGCGGGGATGTCGGCGCCCTCCTGGGTTCCGTCCCACACGATGGTGCCGTCGTGGTCGACGGTGGGGAAGAAGCGGGCAGTGGCGAAGTCGGCAGTGCCGTCGAGGACCGCGCTCACCGCCTCGGCCTGGCTGACCGTCGCCGATTCGGCTCCTGGAGCGATCCCTGCTTCGGTGAGGATCGCCAAGGGAATCAGGTACCCCGATGGGGAGTCTTCGGCATGGGACCACACCAGGCCCTCGAGGTCCGCGAGCGTGGCGATGTCGCCGTCCCGGGCCACGAGGAACTCGGACCGGTAGGCCGAGTCACCACCGCGCACCGCGACGAGCATGGCCACCGCCCCACACTCACCTTCGGCGACGACGAAGGCCTCGACCGGAAGAATGGCGACCGTCGACTCAGGGGCAGCGCATAGCGCGGTGACCGTGTCGGCATAGGACGAGGGCACCGTGGCGCGAAAGGCGAGTCCCGTGCTGTTCTGGAGTTCCGCGATCAGGTCATCGGCGCCGTCGAGGATGTCCTGCGGATGCACGATCGGCGCCAGGGCGATCGTGACCCGTCGGCCGGGGGATCCGAGGGCGGCGACCGTGGTCACCGTCGTCATGGGCGAGATGGTGGTCGGCGGCGCGGTGGTCGATGCTCCCGTGGTGGTCGGCGCGGTGGTGGTGCCGTCGCCGGCGCCGCCGCACGCCGAGGCGAGGAGAGCCGCGGCAAGAGTCGTGGTCAGCGTGAGGCGTGGATGCGTCGGGAACTCCTCGTCGGCTGCCATGAAAGCAGGGTCAGGAGACCGGTCCGACGCGGTCGGGGCCGACGCGTGTCGGGGGTCACCCGGAT
>CAYYIA010000165.1:0-4502 GCA_964471875.1 uncultured Acidimicrobiia bacterium | reverse complement strand
CCGGGTGATCGGGTGGTGATCATCGACGATGTCCTCGCCACGGGTGGCACCGGTGCAGCCACGATCTCCCTGATCCGTGATCTTGGGGCCGAGGTGGTCGGCTTTGGGGTACTCGTCGAACTGGTCTTTCTCGGCGGGCGCGCACGCATCACGGTGCCGTTCGAGGCGGTGATTCGTGTCGATTGAGTTCGCCTCACGACCGGAGGACGCAGTGATCTCCGAGTTGGGTTCGGTGCTGGATCGGTTCCGCCGCCATCACCCCCATGAGTCCGACACGCCGATCCACCGGGCGTACGATGTCGCCGCCGCGGCGCATGAGGGACAGTTCCGCAAGACCGGCGAGCCGTATATCACCCATCCGCTGGCGGTGGCGTCGATGCTGGCGGACTACGGCCTGGACGCAGAGACCGTGGCGGCGGCGCTCCTCCACGATGTCGTCGAGGACACCCGTATCACCCTCCACGATGTGGAGCGAGAGTTCGGTGCCACCGTGGCCTACCTCATCGACGGGGTCACGAAGCTCGATCGGGTGCGGTATTCCAACCGGGAGGATCAACAGGCAGCGACGATCCGCAAGATGGTCATCGCCATGGCGCGCGATGTGCGCGTGCTACTCATCAAGCTTGCCGATCGCCTGCACAACATCCGCACGATCTTCCCGCTCTCCCCGGAGAAGCAGCAGCGCATCGCCGCGGAGACCCTCGAGGTGTACGCACCCCTGGCGCATCGACTCGGGGTGCAGGAGATCAAGCACGAAATGGAGGACCGCTGCTTCGCGATCCTCCATCCCCGGCGGTATGCCGAGATCGTGGAACTGATGCGAGCCCGGGCTCCGGAACGCGATGCCTATCTCCGTTCGGTGATCACCGAGGTCGAGCAGATGCTGGCCGACGCCGGGATCGCAGCCGAGGTCACCGGGCGCCCGAAACACATCTACTCGATCTATCGGAAGATGGTGGATGGCGGCCGCACCTTCGACGAGATCCACGATCTTCTCGGCATCCGCATCATCACGAAAGAGGTTGCCGACTGCTACGCGGCTCTCGGGATCGCCCACACCACCTGGCCTCCGGTGCAGGGACGGTTCAAGGACTACATCGCGATGCCCAAGTTCAACCTCTATCAGAGCCTGCACACGACCGTCCTCGGGCCCGATCGGAAGCCGCTCGAGGTGCAGATCCGAACGAAGGAGATGCACGACCGCGCCGAACAGGGCATCGCCGCGCACTGGAGGTACAAAGAGGGTGGCACGACTGCCGAGGATCTCACGATGCCGGGCGATCTTGCCGACGGCGCCGACGACTACGAGTCTCCGGCGGAGTTCCTCGCCGGCCTGAAACTCGACCTCTACGACGACGAGGTGTTCGCCCTCACGCCGAATGGCCATGTGAAGGTGCTGCCACGCGGAGCAACTCCGATCGACTTCGCCTACGCGGTGCACACCGAGGTCGGACATCGGTGTACGGGGGCCCGGGTCAACGGACGTCTGGTGCCGTTGTCGACCCGTCTCGAGTCGGGCGACATCGTCGAAGTGATCACCTCGAAGTCGGACGCACCGTCGCGGGACTGGCTGTCGTTCGTCCGGACCTCCCGCGCCGCCGCCAAGATCCGACACTGGTTCACCCAGGAGCGGCGGGAGCAGTCCCTCATCGATGGTCGGGAGGAGATCGCCAAGCTGTTGCGCCGTGAGGGGCTCGGTCTCGGAGCGTCCCAGCGCGAGGAACTGCTGACCGAGGTGGCCGACTCGCTCGGGTTTCGAGATGTCGAGGCCATGTTGGTCGGCATCGGCGATGGGAACACCAATCCGCAGACGGTCGTCCATCGGCTGGTTCGCTTGGTCCGGCCGGAAGTGGAGCCCGAGGGAGATGAGGACGCAGCCCCGCCTGCCATCCCGTTGCGAGCCGTGCCCGCCGGGGGGATCGTGGTGGAGGGGATGGACGACATGCTGGTGCGGGTGGCGCACTGCTGTACCCCGCTGCCGGGGGATCCCATCGTGGGGTACGTCACCGTGGGCCGCGGGGTGTCGATTCATCGCGCCGATTGCACCAATGTCGACTCCCTGGTCGACCGGGCGGAGCGAATGATCGAGGTGAGCTGGTCGGCCGAACACGCCGGAACCTTCCGGGCGGCGGTTCAGGCGGAGGCTCTCGACCGGCCGCGGTTGCTTCGTGACGTGACCGTGGCGCTGTCGGACCTCGGCGCCAACATCGTCGCCTCGTCGACGGTCACCAGCCGCGACCGCGTGGCCGTGCTCAAGTTCGAGATCGAGTTGTCCGACGTCGCCACCCTCGACAGGGCCATCGAGGAGATGCGCGGTGTCGACGGGGTCTATGACGCCTATCGGCTGCTACCCGGTGGGGGACAGGACCGCTAGGGCCGCGATCTCCCGGCCCGGGTGACTAGTCATCGCGGGCCCGTTCCGAGAACACTCAATGTGTTCGGAGTAGCTGCCGAAAGTGTCCACATGAAGCAGTGGTTGGCGCGCCGCCTCCGCGGGGATGGGGGTTTCACCATCGTCGAGTCGATGGTCGCCGTCACGATCCTCTCGCTGGCGATCGTCGTCACCATCCAACCGCTCATCGGCGCCATCCGGAGGATCAGTGACGCCCGGATCGTCGGAGTCGCAGAGAACCTGGCGCAGGCCGAACTCGAGTCGATCCGCGCCCTCGACTACGACGACATCGGGATTCCCGGACGAACCCCGTCGGGCGTTCTCGAGGCCGCGCGCACGGTCACGGTCGAAGGCCGCACCTACGACATCGTCACCACCGTGTCCTACGCCGGTTCGGTGACCGGACTGAACGTCGTCCCCCAGGGTGGCGATGGCGTGGAGGGAACCTGGGATCCCGGGGTCGACTACAAGGTGGTCAAGATCACGGTGACCGGGTCGGGCCGCGAAATGGATCCGGTGATCATGGAGTCGATCGTGTCGCCGCCCCGGGTCGGGGCGCACGAAGGCATCGCCAATGCCCGGGTCACCGTGGTCCCGTACGAGCCGTTCGCGCCGTCGACCTTCACGCTCCCCACGGTCAAGATCACCGCTTCGCCCAACCCGGCGATCACCTCCACCTTGCCTGCCAGCATGCAGGTGTTCCCCGCCATTCCGTTGGGGACCTACACCGTCTCGCTGGACAACGCCAACGGCTGGGTGTTCCTCCCTGAAGACGTCCTGGCAGGCGCGGACGTCATCACGGTCACCGCCGGCTCGACCACGGACACCTCGATCAGGCTCTATCGCCCGGCAAGTCTCTCCGTGGCGGTGACCGACTACTACTCGGGACTCCCCGTGACCACGGCGCGCGTCACCCTCACCCGGCTGCCCACGGCGACCGTGATCGCCGGGAGCACCGGGCAGTACCAGTTCACTGGTCTCATCCCCGACGTGTACGACATCCGGTTCACCGCATCGGGCTACAACGACCTGGTTCTCACGTCGGTGAACATGCCTTCGGGGTACCCAAGCGACCTGAGCCACGAGCTGAGCGTGATCATGGTGCCGTTGGTGCCCCCGACCACTACCACCACCACGACGACGACGATCCCGTCCACGACCACCACCCAGCCCGGCGCCACCACAACCACCACGGTGCCCTCCACGACCACCACGACCGTCCCTGCCAACTCGGTCGCGGTCAGCTTCACCGTCACCGACAGCACCGGGATGGTCATCGCTGGGGCGTTGGTCGAGGTCAACCACCCGACGCGCGGGTTGCTGCAGGCAACCACCGATCGCTACGGCTTGGCGGTGATCAACCTGGAGCGCAACACCACCTTCACCGTCACGGCATCGACGACGTGGGGTCACGGGGCAAAGACGGCCACCATCGACCCCGCGACCAAGACCACCCTCACCCTGAAGCTCACTCGTCCCAATAACCGCGGGACGATGCGGCTGAGTGGTGGTGGCACCAACCTCGAGTTGCTGTATCGCAGCAGCAGCAACGCGCCCTGGGTGGCCATGCCTGCCAACTACGAGGGCAAGGCCTCATTCGTGGGCTATGGCGGCTGGTACTACGTGGCGAAGCGATGCCTGGCCAACGGGTCGGTCGTCGGTGAGAAGCAGGTGTCGGTCAGTTCGGGCTCCAATCGCTCGACCTCGATCTCGGGGTACTGCCCGTGATCCGCCGACTCGCGCGCCGCCTTCGTGGTGACCGTGGCTTCAGTGTCGTCGAGCTGTCGGTGGCGATGATCCTCTCCGCCATGGTCTCGGCGTCACTCGTGGCAGTCTTCTACTCCTTCAGCCAGAACTCGAGCGATGCCACCCAGCGGGCCCTGATGCAGGCCGACGCTCGAGAGATGATCGCCGCCATCACGGTGCAATTGCGACAGGCCATCCCCGCGGATCTCAACGGAGAACTCGTCGAGAGCCTGAGTGGCGACCGTCTGGTCTTCTACACCACCAACTACGACACCCTCGCACCGGAGCGGGTCGAGTACGAACGAGTGGACTGCATCGAGGGGTTGTGCGAGTTGTGGCTCCATCGCTACGCGATGGTGTCATC
>CAYYIA010000164.1:2304-4524 GCA_964471875.1 uncultured Acidimicrobiia bacterium | reverse complement strand
GGTAGATGCCGGCCACCCCATCGGTCCCCGGGACTGTGCAGAGCCCATCGACACCGGCACCCGCGGTGGTGCACTCCAGCGCGTTGTGCTGGGGCGCCAGGTCGTAGCCCGGCTTCACCGCGTAGCCGAGAAACGAGGTCGTGGGTGCACCGAGGTGCTCGACAATGGCAAGGTCGCCGATGCGACCGACGACGGTGCCGATGGCCAGCCCGAACGAGGCCATGTCCATGTGCGCGGCCACGTCGATGCCGAGCCTTCGCATCCGCCACCCACCGACAAGGATGCCGCCGGCGAACCCACCCATGATCGAGAACGACTTGAAGGGCGCCAGCGCCTCCATGAGACCCTCGTCGAGGTGGGCCGGGACGGTGAACAGGCGGGCTCCGAGCAATGAGCCGATCAGTGCCCAGCTGAGCACCGACATGATCTTCTCTTCGTCGAACCCGCGCCGCCGGGCCTCGCGCACCATGAGCATGGCTCCCACCACGAATCCGACGCCGGCCATGAGACCGTGCAGCGAGAGACGCAGCGGGCCGACCTCGAAGATGGGAATCGGCGGATAGGTGATCGAGGCGAGCATGGGCGCCACCGTACCAGCCGGCATCACACGCGTGACCAGGCGAGTCCGGCGAGCACCACCGCGCCGATGAGTGGTGCGACCAGATAGACGATCTCCCGCATGGAGGCAGGACGGGGGCGAGTGAGCACGGCTGCCACCAGCAATGCCCCGACGCCGAGCAGCGAACCCACGATGATCACGACTCGATCCATCACCCGCCCTCCACGAGAACGTCGAGGGCGACGGCGCCGAAGAGCAGGGCGAGATACACGTTGGAGAAGCGGAACACCTTGATCGCGCGGTGCGGGTGGTGCAGCAGCGCCGCGGCGCCGACGATGAAACCGACGCCGAGCACCACCGCCACGCCGAGATACACCGCCCCGAGATCGGCCACGGGATACACCAGCAACGAGATCCCGGTGAGCGACACCGCGTAGGCGAGGATCTGACGGGCGGTGTCGGCCTCCCCCGCCACCACGGGGAGCATGGGGATGCCGGCGGCGGCGTAGTCGGCACGAAATCGGATGGCGAGTGCCCAGAAGTGCGGGGGGGTCCAGAAGAACACGATGGCAAAGAGCAGCCAGGCCTCGAGAGCCACCGACCCGGTGACCGCGGCCCACCCGATCAGTGCCGGCGCCGCCCCGGCGGCCCCGCCGATGACGATGTTCTGCGGAGTCGAGCGCTTCAGGGCGATCGTGTACACGACCACGTAGAAGGCCAGCGCAGCGATGGCGAGGATCGCGGCGAGCAATGTCGTGGTGGCCCACAGCCAGAAGAAGCCGGCGACACCGAGCACCATGCCGACCCCGAACGCCTCGGTGGGGCCGATGGCGGCGGTGGGAAGCGGCCGACGCCGGGTGCGCTCCATGCGGGCATCGACGTCACGGTCCACGACGTTGTTGATGGCGTTGGCCCCACCGGCGGTGAGCACCCCGCCCAGCAGCGTGGCCGCCACCAGACCGGTCCCGGGCCACCCCCGGGCGGCCAGCACCATCGCCGGGACGGTGGTGATGAGCAGCAACTCGATGATCCGCGGCTTGATGAGCGCCAGCCAGGCGCGCAACCGGCCCACCACGGGGCCGCGGTGGGGCAAGGGCGACGCGGCGGGAGCGGTGGCGGTCACGGGCACCAGAGGGTACCCGGCCCCCGCGGAGACGGGTCCTGGAGTCCGTTCCGATCCGGGATACACTTGTGGGGCACTGACAAGGAGTTCCCCGAGTGGCCAAGAAGATCCTTCTGCTTCTCGTGGTCGTCGCCGTCGGCCTGCTGATCGCGAAGCAGTTCGCGGCCCGCGAGCACTAGTCGCATTACCAACCGTCACAACCGATAGTCGAGACTGATCGCCCCGCTCGCGGGGCGATCAACGTTTCGGATCAGACGAACTCGAGGATCGCCTTGGCGATGTCATCGGCATGGCTGAGTACCGCCTCATGCCGGGCGCCGACGATCTCGACGAGGACACTGCCGCGGATGCGCTCGGCGGTGTCGTACTGCTGCCGTGCCGGGATGAGTTGGTCCTCGGTGGGCACGATGCAGAGTGTCGGGATCGTGATCGCCCCGATCCGATCGCGCGCATCGAAGCGGAGGATGGCGAACCCGCCCTCGTAGTAGAGGTCGGTGTCGCGATCGAGCAGCACCTGCCACAACCAACCCGAGTGCTC
>CAYYIA010000164.1:0-2204 GCA_964471875.1 uncultured Acidimicrobiia bacterium | reverse complement strand
AGTAGAGGTCGGTGTCGCGATCGAGCAGCACCTGCCACAACCAACCCGAGTGCTCACGGGGAATGACCTTGGTGAGGAGCAGGTAGCGGTGGGCGATGCGCGGCAGCAAGGTGCGGTCGATGCGCCCCAGCGCCCTCCCGAGCACGAACAGCGGGACGGTGACGGTGCGGGGCCGCGGCACCGGATAGGCCGCGGTGGCGGCCAGCACCAGACGCGTCACCCGCCCGGGATGGCGCAGGGCGAGTTCCTGGGCGACCATGCCGCCCATCGAGTAACCCACCACGGGCACCGCCCCGAGGCCGAGCACGTCGAGGACGCGAGCCACATCGTCGGCGGCATCGCCGATCTCGAAGCGATCCCGGATGCGGTCGCTCTTGCCGTGGTTGCGCAGGTCGATGACGTAGACCCGATGCGAGGCGGTGAGTGCGGGCAGCACCCGGTGCCAGGTGGCGTGACCGTCGTACAGCCAGCCGTGGAGCAGCACCAGCGGCGGAGCGTCCTCGGGCCCGGCCTCTCGTACGAAGAACTCCTGGCGCCCGGCGAGCACCGTGCGCCCCTGCGGGCCGGGCGGCCGCTCCTGGGGGCCGGACACCTTCGGAGCCACCTCGCGCCCGAACATGCGCCACGCCAGCCAGGCGAGACCGAGGGTGGCGGCGAGGCTGCTCTTCTTGCTCATCGACGCGAAAGGTTAGGGGGACCCCGTTCCAAGGTCGTCGACGGCAAAGACGTGCTCGGCAACGACGCGTCCTCCGATGACGTGTTCGGTGATGATCCGCTCCATCACCTCGGGCGTGACCCCGCGATACCAGACCCCATCGGGATACACGACGGCGATCGGACCCGCCTCGCACACCCGCAGGCAATCGACCTTGGTGCGCAGCACCGAGCCGGTGCCGGGCTCGGGTACCGGCTCGGCTTCGGGATCGTTGCGCCACGACGGTGGCGCCGAGGAGAGGCCCAGCTCCTTGAGCCGGGCCTTGGTGTACGACCACGTAGCCCGCCCCGCCTCCGGTGGAGCGCAGTTGGGGGTGGTGGCGTCGGCGCACAGGAAGATGTGGCGGCGCAGCCTGCCGATGGAGAGCGCATCGGCGATGGCGGCAAGGCGTTCCGCTTCGCTCATGTGACCTGGATCCTCCCGGGATGCTCCGCGGTAAACCGGCCGATCACGGCGGGGAACACCGCCTCGCGGGTGAGCCCGGCAAGCAGCGGACCGACGTGGTTCTCAGGGACCGCCAGCAACAGGCCGCCGCTGGTCTGGGCATCGGCGAGGACGATCCGCGTGATCTCGTCGGTGTCGCCGAAGTCGGTGAAGGCGAGGGCGTGTTCCAGGTTGCGCCGCGTCCCACCCGGGATCACCCCTGCCTCGGCCAGGGCACGAGTCCCTGCCAGCACCGGCACCGAGGCGGCATCGATCTCGACCCCGACCCCGTCGAGCATTTCCCCGAGATGGCCGAGGAGCCCAAAGCCGGTGACATCGGTCGCCGCCGAAGCCCGAGCGGCGACGGCCGCACTCCCCGCCCGATCGTTGAGGGCGACCATGCAGGCGACCGCGGCGGCGCGCACCTCCTCGGAGACCACACCCCGCTTGATGCCGGTGGCGATCAACCCGGTGCCGATCGGCTTGGTGAGCACGAGCATGTCGCCTGGCCTCGCCCCGCGGTTGTGCAACACCCGGTCCGGATGGACGGTGCCGGTGATGGCAAAGCCGAACTTCGGCTCGGGATCGTCGATGGAGTGCCCCCCGACCAGGGTGACCCCGGCGGCGGCAAGCACCTCGGCGGCTCCGACGAGCACCTCGCCGAGCAGATCGAACGACAGGGTGTCACGCGGCCAGGAAACCAGTTGCAGCGCCGTCAGCGGGGTCCCGCCCATGGCATAGACATCGGAGAGGGCATTGGCCGCGGCGATGCGACCCCAATCGGCCGCCTCGTCCACGATGGGCGTGAAGAAGTCCACGGTCTGGACCAACGCCAGATCCGGCGAGATCCGGAACACGCCGGCATCGTCCGATCCGCCGAAACCGACGAGCAGGTCGGGATGCAGGGTGGCCGGTAGGTTGTGCAGACGGCGCAGGACCTGCGCCAACTCACCCGGGGCGAGCTTGCAAGCTCAACCAGCCCCATGCGAGTACGACGTGAGACGAGCCAGGGGGTCACCTCCTTTCGGGGGCAGAGTGTACGAGTAGGCACTAGGCACTAGGCACT
>CAYYIA010000163.1:0-4524 GCA_964471875.1 uncultured Acidimicrobiia bacterium | reverse complement strand
GGGGGAAGCCCCCCTCCCCCCTTCGGGGTACTCCCCCCTACGGGGGGAGAAACCGGGGGGAGAAACCGGGGGGAGAAACAGGGGGGAGGATCGGGGGGACGGGTCTTGCTATCGGCTGTCGGCTGGCCGCACACGGCTCCGCGTTACCCTCCCCGCCATGCCTTCCATCCTCGTGGTCGCCGACGAACCCTGGGTGATCAACGACGTGCGCTCGGCGCTCGGCGAATCGCGCTACACGATCACCACCGCCGACGATCCGCGCACGATTGCCGCCACCGCTCTCGCCTCACGACCGGACGCGGTCCTTGTCGATTTCCAGGTCGGATCGATGGGCGGCATGGCGGTCACCCGTTCGGTGCGCGATGCCTTCTCCCGCACCGACGACGCCGCCCCGCCGGTGATCCTGCTGCTGGACCGCGATGCCGACGGCTTCCTCGCCGGACGCTCCGGAGCCGCCGGGTGGGTGCGCAAGCCTTTCGCCGCCGCCGACCTTCGCCGGGTCATCGACGAGCACACCGCCTGACCGGACCGGAAACGACAAGAGCCCCCGATGATTCGAGGGCTCTGGTCGGGACGGCCGGATTTGAACCGGCGGCCTCATCGTCCCGAACGATGCGCGCTGCCAAACTGCGCCACGTCCCGTGGGGACAGGACTCTACCTGGGAGTTGGAGGCTGCGGTCCGCGAGAAGGCACTAGGCACTAGGCACTAGAAGGCATTCGTTCCGGACCTAGTGCCTAGTGCCTAGGACCTAGAGCCTCAAAGAATCAGTTCCGCCACCTGTACTGCGTTCAGCGCCGCGCCTTTGCGGAGGTTGTCGCCGACGGTCCAGAGCGAGATGCCTCCGGGGCGTCCCACGGTGGGGCGGATCCGTCCCACCAGCACTTCGTCCTTGCCGGCGGCGTCGAGGGGGGTTGGGATCGTGTCGGTCCACACCTCCACACCGGGGGCGGCGGCGATGAGGCGTGTCGCCTCCTCGACCCCGAGGGCGCGACCGAACCAGGCGGTGGCGGCGACACCATGGCTGACCATCACCGGCACCCGCACACAGGTCGGCTCCACGAGGATTGCCGGGGCGTCGAGGATCTTGCGGGTCTCGTTGACCAGCTTCATCTCCTCGTCGGTGTAGCCATCGGCGACGGCACCACCGGCAAAGGGGATGACGTTGAAGCCGATGGGACGCACGTAGTACCCGGGCGGCGGGGTCTTCCAGCCACCGGTGCGCAGGGCATCGAAGTCGGCGGCGAAGTGGCCGGTCTCGGCCTCGAGGGTGGCGATGCCCTTGTGACCCGACCCCGAGACCGACTGGTACGAGGTGGCGACCATGTCGGTGAGCCCGGCGGCACGATGCAACGGGGCGAGACCCATCATCAGCACCATCGTCGTGCAGTTGGGATTGGCGATGATCCCGTGATGGGCTTTGGCAGCGTCGTCGTTGACTCCGGCCACGACGAGCGGCACCTTCGGATCCATGCGAAACGCCGAGGAGTTGTCCACGACCACGGCCCCGGAAGCGGCGAAACGCGGGGCATGCTGGCGCGAGCGGTCGCCACCTGCCGAGAACAGCGCCACCTCGATACCGGCGGGGTCGGCGTCGTCGAGCGACTCCACCTTGACGTCGCCCCAGCGGGTCGACACCAGGGTCCCGGCGGAGCGCTCCGAAGCGAACAGCCGCAGATCGGCCACCGGGAAGTCGCGCCGCTCCAACATGGCGAGCATCTCCCTTCCCACTGCCCCGGTGGCGCCGACGATGGCGGTGCGGATCATCACAGTTCTCCCGGTGCGGTCGGTGGCTGGAATGCGGCGTGGAGCAGGCGGGCCGCCTCCTCCACCCGGTCTTCGGCGATCACGCACGAGGTGCGGATGCTGGAGGTGGAGATCATGAGGATGTTGATCCCGGCGGCAGCGAGCACGGCGAACATCTTGGCGGCGACCCCGGGATACGAACGCATCCCGCTGCCCACGATCGACACCCGGCCGATGGCCTCATCCACCTCGACGCTCGCCGCCCGCTTGGTGGCGGCCACCTCGCGGGTGATGGGGACCGCCTGGCCGAGCACGTCGCGGGGCACGGTGAACGAGATGTCGGCCAATCCGCCACTGGAGACGTTCTGCACGATGATGTCGACGGAGATGCCGGCATCGGCGAGGGCGGTGAAGATCGCCGCCGCCACCCCGGGGGTGTCGGGGATGCCCCGCACCGTGAGCTTGGCCTCCGAGGTGTCGTGGGCCACTCCGCTGACAACCGCCTGTTCCATCGCACTCTCCTTGACCCAGGTGCCAGGTCGATCGTGGAACGACGACCGCACATGGATGGGGACATTGAACCGCTTGCCGAACTCTACGGAGCGCGGCATGAGCACCCGCGCCCCTGCCGCCGCCAACTCCAGCATCTCGTCGTAGGACACCTCGTCGAGTTTGCGCGCCTCGGGTACCACCCGGGGATCGGCGGTGAATACGCCATCGACGTCGGTGTAGATCTCGCACACGTCCGCCTCGAGCGCCGCCGCCATGGCCACCGCGGTGGCATCCGAGCCGCCCCGGCCGAGCGTGGTGATCTCCTTGGTGTCGGGTGACACCCCCTGAAACCCGGCGACGATCACGACCTTGCCGGACTCGATGCCCTCGACCACCCGCATCGGCTTGATCTCGCGGATCTTGGCCTGGCCGTGCGAGGTGTCGGTGAGGATGCCGGCCTGCGAACCGGTGAGGCTCATCGCTTCCACGCCTTCATCGCGGATCGCCATGGCGAGCAGCGCCATCGAGATGCGCTCGCCAGCGGTGAGGAGCATGTCCATCTCGCGGGGGTGATGGTGCGGGCTGACCTCGGTGGACAGACGGATCAGCTCGTCGGTGGTGTGTCCCATCGCCGAGACGATGACCACGACCGAATCCCCCGACCTGCGTCGCTCGGCGACACGCTTTGCCACCGAGCGAATCCGCGCGGCATCACCGACCGAGGTACCGCCGTACTTCTGCACGACGAGGGACATGGGGAGGGAGTGTAGGAATCAGTCACCAGTCACCAGTCACCAGGGCGACGGGTAACGGGTAACGGGTAACGGGTAACGGATACCATCCGCGACCATGACCAAGCGCCCCCCTGCCATCGCCCTCGCGCTTCTCCTTCTGCTCGCCTCCGCCTGTGGCGACGACGACTCGGGTGACGGCGGCGGCGACACCATTGCCACTGCGGACTACCTGGCCTTCCGCGATCAGGCGGTGGCGTGCAATGGTGAGGTGCCGGATGCGGCACGGGAGATGAGCTTCACCCAGCCCGACGAGCTCGACCTCGACGAGACCATCACCGCCATCCTCACCACTTCGTGCGGGGACATCACCATCGAATTGCGCCCCGATGTGGCTCCGGCGACGGTGAACTCGTTCGTGTTCCTCGCCGAGCACGGCTACTTCGACGGCACGGTGTCGCACCGGGTGTACCCCGGCTTCGTCGTGCAGATGGGCGATCCCACCGCCACGGGTGGTGGTGGCCCCGGGTACCGCATCCGCGACGAGCTACCCACCGGCGACTTCACCTACCTGACCGGGATCGTCGCCATGGCCAACAGCGGTGCCAACACCAGCGGCAGCCAATTCTTCATCATGCTCGCCGATGTTCCACTCCCGCTGAACTACTCGGTGTTCGGGTTCGTCACCGCCGGGTTCGATGTGCTCGAACGCATCGGCGACATCCCTGTAGGTGTAGATCCCGGCACCGGCGAATTGTCGTACCCGCTGGAGACGCTCTACCTCGAGACGGTGACCATCTCGCGGTGAGCGTCGACCTCCACCTCCACTCCACCTACTCCGACGGCACCTTCGAACCTGTCGAGTTGGTGGAGCGCGCCGTCGCCGCCGGACTCACCACCATGGCACTGACCGATCACGACGGCTTCGAAGGCATCGCCGAAGCCGAGCGCGCCGCGGCGGGGCGGATCGGGTTCATCCCCGGCGTCGAACTCTCCATCGATTGGGAGGGCCCCGGCCTCCATCTGCTCGCCTGGTGGGTGGACGCGGGATCTCCACTCGACGTGGGACTCACCGAGGTCCGTGCCAGCCGAGAGCAGCGCAACATCGAGATCATCGCCGCGCTCAACGAGATGGGACACCCGGTCACCGTGGACCAGGTGCAGCGAATCTCCACCAAAGGCGTGATCGGACGCCCCCACATCGCCCGGGCGCTCATGGACAACGGGGTCGTCTCCAGCGTCGCCGAGGCGTTCGATCGGTTCCTCTCCTCCGGCAAGCCCGCCTACCGCGGCCGGCTGCGACTCACCATCGAACACGCGGTCGACCTGGTGCGCCGTTCCGGCGGGGTCACCGCCGTGGCCCACCCCCACACCGTGGCCGACCAGGCCGCCGGCTTTGCCGCCGCCTTCGCCCGCTTCGCCGATCTCGGCATCGACGGCGTCGAGTGCTGGTATCCCGAGTACCCCCCGGCGCAGCGCGCCGATATGGCCGCCATGGCCGCCCGCTTCGGCCTCATCCCCACCGGCGGCAGCGACTGCCACGGAGCCAACAAGCC
>CAYYIA010000162.1:0-4530 GCA_964471875.1 uncultured Acidimicrobiia bacterium | reverse complement strand
GCGGTCACCATGCCGAACATCCCGGCTTCGGAGTCGACATGCGCCTGGATGTGGCAATGCCACAGCCACGTGCCGGGGGCCGTCACCCGGAACAGCACCGAATACCGCTCGGCGGGAGCGATCGCCAGGGTGTCTACCCAGTAGGGGCTGTCGAGCGGCACTCCGTCCTTGGCGATCACGAGGCCGAAGTACCCGTGCTGGTGCATGGGGTGCACCTGCATCCCCTGGTTGAAGTAGTGGACGAGGTACCAGTCGCCGACCTTCAGGTGATACGGCTCGGTCGCCGGAAAGGACTTTCCGTTGAGGGTCAGACCGATGACTCCGGCGTCGTTGAGCACCATTGGGATCTCGGCGGCGAGGGTGATGTTCGCGGGAAGGGCCCTACCGCCGACGGTCCTTCCCAGTGGGAGTGCGACATCGCCGATGATGAATGCCCCGAGCAGGCCATTGGGGATCTGCACGACCCCGTGGTGATGGGCGTGGTACATCCCCACCGCCGACTCCTGGGCGATGAACTCGTAGGTGAACGACTCGCCAGGTTCGATCAGGGGTTGGGTGATCGGGGCGACTCCGTCCATGTCGTTGGGCACGGCAATGCCGTGGAAGTGGACGTCGGTGCCCATGGGGAGCTCGTTGGTCAGGGTCACCCGCACCAGGTCGCCCACCTCGACCCTGATCATGGGACCCGGCACCTGACCGTTGTACGCCCAGGCCTCGACCACTTCGCCCGGCGACACCTCCCAGTCGACGATGGAAGCCGTCAGATCGAACTCCTTGGCCCCGTCGGAGGCGATACGGGGCTCCAGCAGCTGATTCCCCTCACCGGGCGTGCCTTCGGGGAAGGCGAGCATGGCGGCCGTCATCGCCTCCGACATCGCCTTGTAGTCGAGCGTTTCGTGCTCGTGGGTGGTGCCTGCCGTGGCATCCACCACGAGGGTCGTCGACATCCCCCGCGTGCGATGATCGGAGAGGTTGCAGTAGACGAAGTAGGTCCCCTCCACCAGATCGTCGACGGTCCACGTGTAGCTGCGACCAGCGACCACATCGATGGTCCGACCGAAGCCGGAGATGACGAGATTGTGAGCCGTCGTCCCGGTGTTGACGACGTCGAAGGTGATGTCACCGGGCCGAACCGTCAGATCACCTTCGATGGCGTAGTCGCTCAACTCGATGGCATACGGACCCGAGTCGACATCGACGGGCGGCTCAGCGGCCGCCGCCAATTGCGCCTCCAGGTCGTCGATCTGGGCCTGCAGTCGCGCCACTCGAGGTCCACCGCCGTCGCGGCATCATCGGCAGCCGTCGTGGAGGTCGTGGTGCCCGCCGAATCGGCCGAGCAGGATGCGGCCGCCAGCGCCACCGCCACGATCGCGATTCGACCTCGAGACCTCATTCCGTGACCTCCTGAACGTCAGCTCTCCTGGGCGATCACCGCCGTGACCATGCCGAACATCCCGGTATCCGACTCGACATGGGTGAGGATGTGGCAGTGCCACACCCACGCCCCGGGGTCGGTGACGTGGAACAGCACCGAGTACCGCTCCCCTGGCGCCACATTGAGCGTGTCGGTCCAGTAGGGGCTCTCCAACGGCACGCCGTCCTTCGCCACCACCAGACCGAAGAACTGGTGCTGGTGCATTGGATGGATCTGCAGGCCCTCGTTGAAGTAGTGGACGAGATACCAGTCCCCGACATTGAACACGTAGGGTTCGGTGGCGGGGAACGACTTGCCGTTGAGCGAATACCCGATCACCCCGGCATCGTTGAGCACCATCGGGATCTCGGCGGCGAGTTCGACGTCGGCGGGGATCGCCGTGCCGGCGACGTCCCTTCCCAGCGGCAGATCGACGTCGCCGACGATGAACACCCCGAAGAGCCCGTTGGGCACCTGCATCTGAGCGTGGTGGTGGGCGTGGTACATCGCCACCGCCTCGCGTTCCGTGGTGAACTCGTACGTGAAGGTCTCCCCCGGCTCGATGAGCGGCTGGGTGAGCGGGGCGACCCCGTCCATCCCGTTCGGAAGTCCGACACCGTGGAAGTGCACGTCGGTGCCCATCGGCAGCTCATTGGTGACATTGACCCTCACCCGGTCGCCCACTTCGAGCCGCATCATCGGACCCGGAACCATGCCGTTGTACGCCCAGGCCTGCACGATCTTGCCGGGAGCGACTTCCCAGTCGATGATCGATGCCGTGAGGTCGAACTCCTTGGCGCCGTCGGCGGCGATGCGGGGCTCGAGCAGCTGGTTGCCCCTCCCCTCCGTCGCCGTGGGGAAGGCCAGGATCGAGGCGGTCATCGCCTCCGACATCGCCTGGTAGTCGGCCTCTTCGTGACCCCCGGTCGGGGCACTTGCCAGCGGATCGACGAGCAGCGTCGTCTCCATTCCGGCGGCGCGGTGACCCGGAATGGAGCAGAACACGGTGTACGTGCCGATCTGGAGGCCGGAGATCGACCACAAGGTCGCTTCGGCCGGGTTGACGTCGGGCGACGCCCCCAAACCTTCGATGGTGAAGTTGTGCACCGTGGCCCCACGGTTGGCGATCTCGAAGGCTGTGGTCCCGGGCTTGGCTTCGAGGTGCCCGGCGATGGCGAAGTCCGACAGGGTGATCGGATGCACCTCGGTGGGCCCTTCGGCGAGCGCTGCCTCGGCGGCGCGCAGATCGGTCCGCAGTTGGGCCAACTCGTCGCGCACGGCGTCGAGCTCGCGGTCCATGGCCGCCACATCCTCCTCGGGAACGCCGGCGACGCTGTAACACCCCGCGGTGACCAGTGCCAGGACCAACACCAACACCGTTTGCCGAACCACGAGACGACCGACCACCGCTACCTCCTGCTTGTGAACTCGCGCCGGAACCCGGCGGAGCCATGATCCCAGAGTCGTGGACTTCACTACTCCACGACCGGCCCGATTAGGGCCAAAAGTCCTGATCCCTCGTGCTACTTGGAGGCGACGGTCGCCGCGGGCATGGCGTCGGGCATCCCGGCCGGCACCCGCTTCGACCACCAGATGGCCGTCCCCAGCACCAGCGCCGCGGCCCCGGCCACGATGAAGCGGACATCGCTGTCGCGCATGGCGATCACCGCGGGCAGCATCAGCAGCGAGACCAGGTTCATCACCTTGATCAACGGGTTGAGTGCCGGCCCGGCGGTGTCCTTGAAGGGGTCACCGACCGTGTCACCGATCACCGCGGCCTTGTGGGCATCGGAACCCTTTCCGCCGTGGTGTCCCTCCTCGATGTACTTCTTGGCGTTGTCCCAGGCTCCACCCGAGTTGGAGAGGAAGTTGGCCATCAGTTGCCCGGTGAGGATCGCCCCGGCGAGGAATCCGCCCAGGGCGAGATAGGAGATGCCAAAGCCGACGATCACCGGGGTGAGCACCGCCAGCAACGCCGGCGTGAGCAACTCGCGCAGCGATGCAGTGGTGCAGATGTCGATGACCGGGCCGTAGTCGGGACGGCGGTCGCCACGCATGATCGCCCCGTCGGCGAACTGGCGGCGAACCTCCTGGACCACGACCCCGGCGGTGCGGCCCACCGCGCGGATGGCCATCGCCGAGAACATGAACGCCACCGACCCGCCGATGAGGAGGCCGATGAACACCTTCGGTTCGGCGACGTTGATCGAGGTGAGCACGTTTCTGAACACCTCAGCGCCCGTTCCCAGATCGAACTCGGCGGCGATCGTCTCGACGAACGATGCGAACAGGGCCACGGCGGCGATGACCGCCGATCCGATGGCAAAGCCCTTGGTCACCGCCTTGGTGGTGTTGCCCACCGCATCGAGACCGACCATGACGACGCGCGCCTCGCCCTCGAACTCGCCGGACATCTCCGCGATGCCGGCGGCGTTGTCGGCCACCGGTCCGAAGGTGTCCTCCGACACCACGACACCCGTGGTGGCGAGCATCCCCATGCCGGTGAGCGCCACCAGGTAGAGCGAGAACTGCAGGTTGCCGTCGCCGAGCAGGATCGACATCCCGAGGGCGCCGGAGATGGCGACGATCGCCCAGACCGAGGACTCGAGCCCCGACGAGATCCCGGCGAGCACCGTCGTAGCCGGGCCGGTGCGGGTGGCATCGGCGATCTCCTGCACGGGACGCTCGTGAGTGGAGGTGAAGTACTCGGTGAGGCGGCTCACCAGCTGGGCAAGCACGAGACCCCCGACCACGGCTCCGAACACCCGCCACCCTTCGTTGTTGTTGTCGTTGCCGACGTAGAACAGCGACACCGCCAGGGTTCCGATGACGGTGAGGATGCCGGCGGTGAGGAACCCGCGGTTGATGGGCGCCATGGCGCTGCGGTCCTTCGCCTTGGCTCGAACCTGGAGCACCCCGATGAACGAGGCGATGACGCCGATGGCACGCACCACGACGGGGAAGACCAGGCCGAGGGCAGGGTTGGCGCCGATCGAGGCGAAGGCGGCGACACCGAGAATGATGGAGGCGACCAGGGTGACCTCGTACGACTCGAAGAGATCGGCCGCCATGCCGGCGCAGTCGCCGACGTTGTCGCCGACGTTGTCGGCGATCGT
>CAYYIA010000161.1:0-4545 GCA_964471875.1 uncultured Acidimicrobiia bacterium | reverse complement strand
GGCGTTGGCCGATGCCGCGCATGCCGTCACCGCGCACTTGTTCGGTCCGATCAGGTTGTACCGGATCGACACCAGTCCGGCCGCCATGTTCGAAATGATCTGGGTGATCGCCAGCGGGCTCACGCGATCGTGGCCGCGCTGACGCATCGTGTCGATCCCCTCCTGGAACGAGATCATCCCGCCGATCCCGGATCCGACCACCACGCCGGCCCGCAGCGCCGCCGGGTCGTCCTCCTCGTAGGCGATGCCGGCATCTGCCAGGGCCTGATGGGTCGAAGCCCAGAACAGCTGGTCGTAGCGATCGAGGCGACGTGCCTCCTTGCGCTCGATGTACTCCTCGGGATCGAAGTCGGGGACCTCGGCCGCGATGGTCACCTTCAGGCCCGAGGCATCGAACGCGGTGATCTGGCCGACACCCGAGGCACCGGCACGCGCCGCCGCCCAGAAGGACTCGACGTCCTTGCCGATCGGGTTGACCGTGCCCAGGCCGGTGACGACGACGCGTCGCGCCACGCTCAGCTCGCGAGCTTCTGCATCACCACGTCTACCGCCTGGCCGACGGTGGTGATGGACTCGGCCTCCTCATCGGGGATGGCGACGCCGAAGGTGTCTTCGAGTGCCATGAGCAGCTCGACCACGCCGAGCGAGTCGACCTCGAGGTCCTCCTCGAACTTCGCGCCCATCGTGATCTTGCCGCGATCGAGACCCAACTCGTCGACGAGCAGATCGGTCATCTTGGCTTCGACAGTGGCCCTGTCCATGTGTTGGCTCCTTGTTCCGGGGGGATCAGAAACTCAGGCCTCCGTCGACGACCAGCACATGGCCGGTCACGTAGGCGGCGTCATCCGAGGCAAGATAGCCCACGGCGGCGGCGATCTCTGGCGGAGTCCCAAAGCGCCCCAGGGCGATGGCGGGAAGGGCGGACTCTCGCACCGCATCGCCAAGGGCGGCCGTCATCTCGGTGGCCACGAAACCGGGCGCAACGGCGTTCACCGTGATCCCGCGTGAGCCGACCTCCTTGGCCACCGACTTCGTGAGCCCGATCAGACCAGCCTTGGCCGCGGCGTAGTTGGCCTGACCTGCGTTGCCACCGATTCCGGCCACCGAGGTGATGCTGATCACTCGTCCCCATTTGGCTTTCAGCATGCTCCGCAGGGCGGCCCGAGTACAGAGGTATGCCGAGTCGAGGTTGGTGCGGATCACCGCCTCCCAGGCCTCGGGCTTCATGCGTAGGAGGAGGTCGTCGGCGGTGATGCCTGCGTTGTTCACCAGGATCTCCACGGGGCCGAGTCCGGCCTCGACGGTGGCGAACAAGGCGGCGACGGCGTCGCCATCACCGACATCGCCGCCCACCGCGATCGCCTCACCTCCGCGGGAGCGGATCCCGGCGACGACATCGTCTGCCGCGTCGCTGCGGGTGTGGTAGTTGACCGCCACCCGGCAGCCGTCAGCGGCGAGCCGCTCGGCGATGGCTCGGCCGATGCCCCGGGACCCACCGGTGACGAGCGCCACGCGTCCCGCCATCAGATCCCCTTGCCGTGCAGGGCGATGTTCGGGGCGAGCAACTCGAGCGCGCTCGCCGTGCTCGGGGGCAGCTGCGCCGTGCTGGTGCCAATCGGTGTGGTCCTCGCCCCCCAGCGGAACACTCCCGCAGCCCAGGTGAATCCGCCACCGAAGGCGGCGAACACGATGTTGCCACCGGGGCGAATGCGACCCTCTTCCACGGCCTCAGCGATGGCGATCGGGATCGTCGCCGCCGAGGTGTTCCCGTACGAGGCGATGTTCACGAAGACCTTGGCGGGATCGAGCGATAGCCGACGGGCCGTGGCGTCGATGATGCGGACGTTCGCCTGGTGCGGGATCAGCAGCTCGACATCGTCGAGCGCCAGTCCGGCCTTGGCCAACACGCGGGTGGAGGCGTCGCCCATCGCCGTGACCGCCCGCCGGAACACCTCGGGACCCTCCATGAGGATGCCGGGACGGATCGTCCTCATCGGATTGCCTTCGGTCCCGCTCCCCGTGATGCAGAGCAGTTCGCCGGCGGTCCCGTCGGAACCGAGTTCGAAGGCGAGCAAGCCGCCGGGTTCGTCGCTCGCCTCGAGGATGACGGCACCGGCGCCGTCACCGAAGAGCACCGAGGTGGCGCGGTTGGTGAAGTCGAGGAAGAACGACAGCTTCTCGGCCCCGATCACGAGCACGCGCCGCGCCCCTCCGCCCCGGATCATCTGATCGGCGGTGCTGAGGGCGAAGAGGAATCCACTGCACGCCGCGTTGAGGTCCATCGCTGCGGCGTTGGTCGCCCCGATCTTGGCCTGGACCATCGTCGCTGCGCTGGGCACCGCGCGATCGGCGGTGCAGGTGGCGAGGAGGATCAGGTCGAGGTCGGTGGCCACGAGACCGGCTGCCGCGAGGGCGTGCTGCGCGGCCACCGCGGAGAGGTCGGACACATCGACATGGCTGATGCGCCGCTCCTTGATCCCTGTCCGGGTGGTGATCCACTCGTCGTTGGTGTCGGTGAGGGTCTCGAGGTCGGCATTGCTCAACACGGCCGGAGGCACGCACTTGCCCCAGCCCGTGATGATCGCACTGCGCATCGGAAGGCCCCTCTCCATCATGTGACGGCCCCGAGCCGCTCGGCGGCGGGCCCGATCTCGTCAAGGGAGGAGACGACGAGCGCCTCCGTACCCTCTACCGACCTCCGCGCCAGGCCGGCGGTTACATCCCCCGGCCCGACGTGCACGAACGTCTCCACGCCGGCCGCCGCCATCCCCTGCAGCGTCTCGGCGAACCGAACCGGAGCGATGAGTTGGGCGAGCAGCACTTCGCCGATGTCACCCGCGTGGGGCCGGGCGGTGGCGTTGGCCCAGACCGCGAACCGGGTCGGGCGCCACGGCGTGACCTCCACCGCGGCCCGCAACGACTCGGCGGCCCCCGCCATCAGCGGCGAATGAAACGCTCCGGCGACTTTCAGCGGCACCACCCGGCGAATGCCGTGATCGCGAGCGTGTTCAGCCGCCCACTCGAGATCCTCCAGTCCCCCCGCCACCACCACCTGCCCCGGGGCGTTGCGGTTTGCCACCCACAGCTGTCCGCCGACCGCCCGCCTGGCCCCGGCAAGCGCCTCGGGGGCATCGTCGTCGCCGCCGATGAGCGCCGCCATGCCGGATGAGGTGGCATCGGCGGCCGCCGCCATGGCCCGGCCGCGAGCTGCGACCAGTCGAAGCCCGTCGGCGAACTCGACGGATCCCGCCGCGGCAAGGGCCGTGTACTCGCCGAGCGAGTGCCCGGCGGCAGCCATCGGGGGTTCGATGCGAAGAGCCAGCGCGGTCCACAGGGCGTAGGAGAGCGCGTAGAGCGCCGGTTGGGCATGCTCGGTCCGGGTCAGCGCCTCTTCGGGGCCGTCGAGACACATTCGGCGCAACGACCACCCCAGGGCTTCATCGGCAGAGTCACCGAGGAGACCGGGCATGGCGTCGAAGAGGTCGGCGCCCATTCCGACGTACTGACTCCCCTGGCCCGGGAACAAGACGGCGTGGCTCAAACCCCTCCTCGACCGAGGACGGGAGTGTACGCGGGTGACCCAGATGCCAGATGCCAGACGCCAGAAGGGGTGCCGGGTACCGGGTGCCGGTCTGGCAACGGGTAACGGGCAACGGGCAACGCCTCCCTACCGCCACCTTCCGGGGTGTTTGACCTCGATGCCGCCGAGGGCGACGAGCACTTGCACCTCGAGGCGCGGGGCGGCCGGTCCCACGGCCGACCGATCGGTGGTGTCGTCCCACCCTCCCATGAGCGGCAGGCCGCGGATCTCGACAAGCCATCCCCGGGGCACCAGCACCGACACGCCGCCGAGAAGGGCGGTGACCGCAACATTGGCGCCGCCGGCCACGGGCAGAGCCTCGGAGAGATCGAGGGTCACCCCGCCGAGGATCGAGGTGACCGACGCACGCCGGAATGCTTGCGACCGGGTGGCAAGGTGAGCCGAGCCCAGCACGGCGATGCCCTCCACCACTTCGTCGTCGGCCGGTCGCGATCCATAGCGCTTGCCCCAGCCGAGGACGATCCACAACCCGACGAGGATGAGTGCCACCGGCCACACGTAGTCCCAAGCATCTGACCCGAGCAGGCCAGTGGTCACCGCCAGCAGACCCACACCGATGGCAACGAGCACAACGGCACTGCGCCTGGTGCGATGACCTGCGGTCAACTGGAAGGCACCAAGTGCCACGAGCGCCATCGGCCACCACTCCGAGATGATGTCGCCGGCGTCGACGACGTCGGCCGACCCGAGGAGGAACACGGTGCCGAAGGCGGCCAGCAGGCTGCCAACGAGGAGACGGCCTCCGTTCATCGATCGATGAACGAGGCGAGCCTGCGCACCCGGTCAGGGATGAGCGAGTCGAGGAAGGCAACGGCGCCGAGGAAAGCCTCGAGCGACTCGGCATCGCCATCCTAGTGCTCGCGCACCACCTCCGGTCCGGCGTCGTTCACCAGTCGCACCAGGGCGATGGCGACCACACCAAAGTCGTCGACCTTGCCGAGGAT
>CAYYIA010000160.1:0-4560 GCA_964471875.1 uncultured Acidimicrobiia bacterium | reverse complement strand
TGCCTTGCGCTCCAAGAACTTCTTCGCCGTCGGGTTGATGACCTGGATGTTCCAGCGGCCCCTCGAGCCCACCCTCGAATGGATCGCCGCAAAGTTCGCCCGTGAGCCCGAAGTGAAGGCCGCCAACGAGTTGGCGTTCCGCGCCGGCTTCAACCTCGGCGAGACGACCGAGATGTTCCGCCACACCTACCGGGTGCAGCCCGCCCGCCTGCCCGCGGGCACCTATACGAATGTGACCGGCAACCAGGCACTCGCCTGGGGGATCATCGCCGCCGGACAGGCGGCACGCCTCCCGGTGTTCTACGCCTCGTACCCGATCACCCCCGCCTCAGACATCCTCCACGAACTGGCGCGCCATCGGAACTTCGGGGTCCGCACGTTCCAGGCCGAGGACGAGATCGCTGCCGCCGGGGCGGCACTCGGCGCCTCGTTCGCCGGCCACCTCGGGGTGACCGGTACCAGCGGCCCCGGTCTCGCCCTGAAGAGCGAGACGATCAGCCTCGCCCTCATGACGGAGCTACCGCTGCTCATCATCGACGTCCAGCGCGGCGGGCCCTCCACGGGTCTGCCCACGAAGACCGAACAGGCCGACCTGCTCATGGCCATGTACGGCCGCCACGGCGAGTCGCCCTTGCCGATCGTCGCCGCCGCCACGCCGGCCGACGCCTTCGAGGCCGTCGTCGAAGCGGCCCGCATCGCCCTGAAGTACATGACGCCGGTGATCCTGCTCTCCGACGGCTACATCGGCACGAGCACCGAGCCATGGCTGTTGCCGGACCTCGCCACGCTGCCCGACATCGCGGTGCCCTTCACGGTGGCGCCCAATGGCCCCGATGCCACGTTCCTCCCCTACCTGCGCGACACCAAGACCCTGGCCAGGCCGTGGGCGGTCCCCGGGACCCCCGGTCTGGAGCATCGCCTCGGCGGCCTCGAGAAGGACGGCGCTGGCAATGTCTCGTACACGCCGGAGAACCATCAACGGATGACCCTGCTGCGCGAGGGCAAGATCCGTGGCATTGCCGCCGACATCCCCGATGCCGTCGTCGACGCCGACGAAGGTGCGGAGGTGCTCGTCATCGGATGGGGTTCTTCGTACGGGGCGATACTCGCCGGAGTGCGCCGGGTGCGGGCACGGGGCAAGAAGGTGGCACGGATCCACCTCCGCCACCTCAATCCGTTCCCGGCGAATCTCGGAGCGACCATCTCCGGGTACCGGAAGGTGCTCGTGCCCGAACTCAACCGAGGTCAACTGTCGCGCATGCTGCGGGCCGAGTACCTCGTCGATGCCGCGAGTTTTCCCAAGGTGCAGGGCCAGCCCTTCAAGGCTGCAGAGATCGAAGCCAAGCTCACGGAGATGATCGGATGACGACCGAAGCCAAGTACACCCGCCAGGACTTCCAGACCGACCAGGAAGTGCGGTGGTGCCCGGGATGCGGCGATTACACGATCCTTGCCTCGGTCCAGAACTTCATGGCCGAGATGGGTGTCGACAAGGAGAAGATCGTCTTCGTCTCCGGTATCGGCTGTGCCTCGAGGTTCCCGTACTACATGAACACCTACGGCGTCCACGCCATCCACGGGCGTGCACCGGCGATCGCATCCGGGATCGCGGTTGCCCGGCCCGAACTCTCGGTGTGGGTGGTCGCCGGTGACGGCGATGCCATGTCGATCGGTGGCAATCACCTCATCCACGCCCTGCGTCGCAACATCAACCTGAAGATCCTCGTGTTCAACAATCAGATCTACGGGCTCACGAAGGGCCAGTACTCGCCGACGTCGGAGCTCGGCAAGCGCACCAAGTCGTCGCCGTCGGGTTCCATCGACTTCCCCTTCAATCCGGTGAGCCTCGCTCTCGGAGCCGAGGCCACGTTCGTGGCTCGAACCATCGACATGGATCGGGCACACACGACCGAGGTGCTGAATCGGGCCTACGAGCACAAGGGTTCGGCATTCGTCGAGATCTATCAGAACTGCAACGTGTTCAACGACAAGGCCTTCATCGCCCTCACCGGCAAGGAGGAGCGAGACCTCAATCGGATCAACCTGGTCCACGGCGAGAAGGTCGTGTTCGGACCGGAGCGCGATCGCGGGGTCATCATCGAGGGTGGCACCGCCCGAATCGTGAATGTCGCCGAGGTCGGCCTCGACGCCATCCACGTGCACGATGCCACCGCCGCCAGCGCCGGGCCCGCCTACGCCTTGAGCCGGCTCAGCCACGGCCCATTCGGACCCACCCCCATCGGGGTGTTCCGTTCCGTGGACCGTCCGGTCTACGAGGAGACCCTGCAACAACAGATCCACGACGCCCAGGCCAAGAAGGGCGCCGGCGATCTCGCCGCCCTGATCGCCTCGGCCGGGACGTGGACGGTTTCCTAGGAAGTCCCCAGTCCCCAGTCCCCAGGAGAAGACTCCGGTCGCATCTGGTATCTGGCATCTGGCATCTGGCATCTGGCATCTGGCACCTGGCATCTGGCATCTGGCCTCCGGCACCCGAGTCACCGATCGACGACAATGCCTGCATGGTCATTGTCCGCTACACCAAGTACGACGGGTCGCTGCACTGGCACTTCGCCATGCAGACCCTCGGCTCCGACGAGCATGGGGTATGGCTGGGAGCGCCTGATGGCACCGCCGTGCAGCGCGGAATGGAGCCGCCGATCATCTCACCGGCGTTCGCCGTGCTGATCCCCCGCCGCGATTGGTGGACCGCGGTGTGGAACGCCGGCAACGGCGCCACCCCGTTCCACTACGAGGTCTACGTCGACATCACGACCCCCGCCACCTGGGAGCCACGCCAGGTCAGCATGGTGGATCTCGACCTCGATGTGGTGCGCACTCGGGCCGGGGAGTGTTCGATACGCGACGAGGACGAGTTCGCCGACCACACGGTCTCGTTCGGCTACCCGCACGATGTCGCGGCCTCGGCGCGACTCGCCGCCGATGCCCTCCTCGGACGCCTGCAGCGCCGCGAGGAGCCGTTCGATCGGGTGGGCCCGGCCTACCTCGAGCAGGCGGTCGCCCTCCGCTGAATCCGCCATTGGCTCGCGTACGCTGCCCGAAGCCCAAGGAGGAGTCCGCGTGATCTCGGTGTTCGTGGTCTTTCGCAAGCTGTTTCGGGCGATCCGCTCCGGTCTGGCCGACCCCACCTTTCGGGGGACGCTGCAACTCGCCGTGGTGCTGATCCTCGCCGGCACCGTGTTCTACGCCCGGGTAGAGCACTGGACCCTGTTCCACTCGCTGTACTTTTCGGTCACGACCCTGACGACGGTCGGCTACGGCGACTTCACTCCTGAGACCGAGGTGGGACGGGCCTTCACGATGTTCTACGTGTTGATCGGCCTGGGCGTGGTGCTCTCCATGGTGACCCAGATCGCCGGCCACGCCACGAAACGGACGACCACCGAGTGACGTTTGGGATCTCCGCAGCCACCAGCGTGCTCGCCGCCGCGTTCGCCATCGACCTGGCGCGTCGCTGGGCCCGCGATCGATCGCGGCGCCATGTCGCCTGGTGGGGAGCAGGCGTGGTCGCCTACGGACTTGGCACCCTGGCGGCGGCAGTCGTCGCTCGCTCCGGGTGGTCGGCGGGTTGGTTCCGGATCTGGTACATCGCGGGAGCGATCCTCGGTGGAGCGCTGCTCGCCCAGGGCACCGTCTACCTCGTCCACCGCCGCGACACCGCCGATCGCCTCGCCGCCTCCGTGACCGTGCTGGCGGTGGGCTCCGCCGCCGCGTTGATGCTGTCTCCGGTCGTCCAGCTCGCCGGGGGCGAACTCGCCGGCTCGTCGATCGAGTGGACGTGGGTGCGCGCCTTCACTCCCGTGCTCAACGTGTACGCGGTCGGCTACCTCGTCGGGGGCGCGATATGGTCGGCGCGGCGATTGCATCGTGACCGCGGCATCACCGGCCGGCGGATCGCCGGCAACATGCTGATCGCCGCAGGTGGCATCACACCCGCCCTAGGCGGTCTCGCCTCACGCCTCGGAGGAGAGGAAGCGCTGCCGCCGACCCTCCTGGTCGGTTTGGTGCTGATCTGGATCGGAGCGGTGCTCGCCTCAGGCGGCAAGCGGGTGGTGTCCAACGGGTGACGGGTAACGGGTAACGGGCAACTCACTTCCTCCACCACAGCGTGACCATCTCCCGTTCTTCCGGGCCGAGCACCAACCAGCCATCGTCGGTGTGTCGAACGTCGGCCTCGAGAAGGGCGGCGGCTTCGATCGAGCGCATCGGTGGCACCAAGAGGCGGCGCCGATAGAACGTGAGCAAGTCCTGGAGGTCCACGAAGCGGAGGCCGGTGGGGGCCGTCCAGCGTTGCTGCTGGGGAGAGATGCCAACGACCTCCTCGACGACACGGGCGAAATCGTCGACCGTGGGACGGACCGGACGGTCCAGGCCATGGAGTGCTCGGAAGTACCGCGACAGGGGCGTCCAGGGGTGCCGTGGCGTCATCTCGACCACCACTCCGCGCCGCGCCCGATCGTGCATCGCCCCGACAAAGCCGCCGATGCCGGGGATGTCATACACCACTTGGGTGGAGAGGACCACATCGTGGATGCCGGTGTT
>CAYYIA010000159.1:0-4575 GCA_964471875.1 uncultured Acidimicrobiia bacterium | reverse complement strand
CGAGCCGCAACCAGCAGCCGCACCCGGGGCACATCGAGCACCCCCAGCTGCAACGCCACCCGCGTCGCCGGCATCTCCCCCAGCGCCGCGGCAAGACGAATCATCCCCTGCGCCACCCCCGCTGACACCCCCAACCGGTCGGTGAGCAGTGACACCAGCGATCGATATCCCAGATCCTCATGACCACCACGACGCACCAACTCCCCGACGAGCTCGATGCACTCCGCCTCCACCGACATAACGACACGACGACGCTCCACCAGCAGATCCACCAGGTCCGCGGTGAACATCGGAAGGTCGGTTCGAGGTCGATCCACCAACGTGGTCATTCGGACAAGGTACGAAGCGGGTGTGACAGACGGGTACCGGGTGCCGGATGCCGGGTGGCAGACGGCAGACGGCAGACGGCAGACGGCAGACGGCAGACGGCAGACGGCAGATAGCCTGCACTCGTGGAAGTCGCCAACCGCCGCCGTACGACCCGGTTCTGGGGATGGTTGTCGGTGCTGATCGGCATCCCGATCGGGTTCGCCGGGGTGCTCATGGCGTGGGACGCCCGCCTGCACAACGCCATCGTCGCCAACCGGGTGGAGAACCCCTGGCCCGGCTACCTCGTTGCCGCCCTCGGAGTCGGGCTCGTCGGGTTTGGCATCTGGTGGATCGTCGTGGCAAGACGCTCCCGATAGGTCGAACGCCCCTGGTCCACCCCCCCCAATCGCTATCCCATGGAGGGAGCCCGCAATGGAGGCCGACTCGTGCGTGCCCGGATCACAGCCATCCTCGTTCTCGCCCTCACGCTCGCCGCTTGCACGGATCCGGCCGTTCCTGATGGATGGTCCAGAGTGTTCGCCGACACCTTCGACCTCGGAGGTGCCGGCAACCAGCAGATGCTCGACGTCATCGAGTTCGGCGGTGGCCTGGTGGCGGTGGGCATGGCGTTCGACGGCGACGACCGCGACGCTGCGGTGTGGCTCTCCGCCGACGGCATCACCTGGACGCGTGCCGCCCACGCCGACCTGGACGAACCCGAGGGCCAGACGATGTGGAGCGTCGCCACCGGTGGACCGGGTCTCGTCGCCGTGGGGTTCGGAGGTCCGGACGACGACCAGGACGCCGCGATCTGGACATCACACGACGGGGTCTCCTGGACCCGGGTACCTCACGACGAGACGACCTTTGGTGCTTCGGTCGCCTTTGCGGTCGCAACGCACGGTGATGTCATCGTCGCCACCGGGTTCGCCGCCGATGCCGGAGCTACCAACGCCGCGGTGTGGGTCTCCTCCGACGGAGTGTCGTGGAGTCGCGTCCCCCACGATGATGCAACCCTGGGAGGCTCCGGCGAACAGGTGATGTACGGCGTGGCGAGCACCACCAACGGCCTCGTCGCCGTCGGCAGCGATGGCGATCGAGCAGCGGTGTGGGCGTCGAGCGACGGAGCGACCTGGGCCCGGGTGATGGATCCCACCCTCGCCGGCCGCGGCACGCTCTTCATGTCGGCGGTGACGACGGGGGGGCCCGGACTCGTCGCGGCTGGTGTCGGCTGGGAGAACGATCGGCCGTCGGCAGCGGTGTGGACCTCGACCGACGGGCGGACCTGGAACCGGGTGACACACGACGAGGCGACGTTCGGCGGCGGTGGATGGCCGTCGATGCAAGCATTGGCAGCCAATGAGTCCGGGGTGGTGGTCGTCGGCATGGACCTGTCCGACGATCCCTATGGCGATGCCGCGGTGTGGACCTCACCCGACGGGATCTCCTGGTCGCGCGTCGATCCCGATCGACTCGCCGAGGACGGGTTTCAGAGCATGAACGGCGTGCTGATCTGGTCCGATGGCCTGGTCGCAGTTGGCGCTGCCGGCGTACCCCCGTTGGGCCAGGAGATGGACGCCGCGGTCTGGGTGGCACCGCGGAAGTAGCTATCTCCGCCCGCTCCACCCCGCCCAATCGCGGCTGGTCACCCCCTCCACCGGCCACCCGGTGAACTTCCGCGCGATCAGGTTGGTGACGCCGTCGCGATGCTCCAGGGTGCCGTCGATCATCATCCCCACGGCGCGGCGGGCCACGTCGCGCTGCGCATCCCAGATGTCGGGCATCACCACCACGTTGAGCAGACCGGTCTCGTCTTCGAGGTTGATGAAGATCACCCCCTTGGAGGTGGAGGGGCGCTGGCGATGGGTGACCACCCCGCCCACCCGCACCCGAGTGCCATTGCGACGCGCCGCCAGGGCATCGGCCACCGTCAGGCAACCCGCCGCCTCCAATCGCTCGCGGACGAACTCGACGGGATGGCGCACCGACACCCCGGTGGCCCAGAGATCCGCCTGAGCGGCTTCGGCTTCGCCCATCGCCCCCAGTGGGGGCGACTCTGCCCCCACCGCCACCGGCAGTCTCCCCGGTCCCATACCCGCCAGGGCGCCCGCTGCCCACAGCCCTTCGCGCCGGCTCACCCCGAGCGACTCCAGGGCGCCGGCGGCGGCGAGGCCCTCGAGCGCCCCCACCGGCAGTCCGGTGCGCTGCGCCAGATCGACGGTGCCGGTGAATGCACCCCCGATCCAGCGCGCCGCCTCGATGCGGGTGATCTCGGCCTCGCCCAGATCGCGCACGTAGCGCAATCCCATGCGGACCGCAGTGGCCATCCGCACCGGATCCTCGAGGGCGCCTCTCCCCCGTCGCCACTGCATCCCGTAGTAGGTGGCCACGTCGCCGGGGTCGGCGTGGTGGGGGACCACAGTGCAGTCGTATTCCGAGGCATTGACGTCGGGACCGAGCACCACCACCCCGTGGCGGCGGGCGTCCTGCACCAGCGAGTTGGGGCTGTAGAAGCCCATCGGCTGGGCGTTGAGCAGGCCGGCGAGGAACTCTGTGGGCCAGTGGTATTTGAGCCACGCCGACATGTACACGATGTAGGCGAACGACACCGAGTGGCTTTCGGGGAAGCCGAACGAGGCGAACCCCTGCAGCTTCTGCCAGATCTCGGCGGCGGCGGCACCGGTGATCCCTTGCCGTTCCATCCCGGCCAGGGTCTCGAGACGCAGCTTCTCCATCTCGGCATCGGACCGCTTGTGCGTCATCGCCTGGCGGAGCCGGTCGGATTGGCCCGGGCTGTAGCCGGCACACACCCGGGCCAGTTCCATGAGCTGCTCCTGGAACACCGGCACCCCGAGGGTCTTGCGCAGGATCGGCTCGGTGAGGGGATGCGGATAGCTCACCGGCTCCTCGCCGTTGCGCCGCCGCAGGTAGGGGTGCACCGACTGTCCCTGGATGGGCCCGGGACGGATCAGCGCCACCTCGACGGCGAGGTCGAAGAAGATCTTCGGCTTCATCCGGGGCAGGGTCGCCATCTGCGCCCGCGACTCCACCTGGAACATGCCGACGGTGTCGGCCTTGGTGAGCATCTCGTACACCACCGGCTCCTGCGGGAGCGCGGCGAGATCGAGGTGCGAACCGTGCACCTCCTCGATGAGGTCCACGGTGAGATGCAGCGCATTGAGCATTCCCAGGGCGAGCAGGTCGAACTTGACGATGCCCATCGCGGCGCAGTCGTCCTTGTCCCACTGCAGCACGGAGCGATCCTCCATCCGTCCCCACTCCAGGGGCACGGTCTCCCACAGCGGACGGTCGGCGATCACCATCCCCCCGGAGTGGATGCCGAGGTGGCGGGGAAACCCGTCGAGGCGACGGCACACGTCCAGGATGAAGTCGGTGGTGCGCCCCGGGGGCAGGTCGAGGTACTGCTCGATCTTGTCGGGGCTGCGGGTGTCGAGGTATTTGGTGAGACCGTTCACCTGGGCCTGGGTGAGCCCGAACGCCTTGCCGACGTCCTGGAGCACCGAGCGCGCCCGATAGGTGATCACATTGGCCACCATCGCCGCCCGCTCCCTCCCGTAGCGCCGGTAGCAGTACTGGATCACCTCCTCGCGCCGCTCCGCCTCGAAGTCGACGTCGATGTCGGGAGGGCGGCCCCGTTCGGCGGAAAGGAAGCGCTCGAAGGGAAGGCCGAGCCGGATCGGATCGACCCGGGTGATCTCGAGGCAGCGGCACACCGCCGAGTCGGCACCGGAGCCGCGGATCTGACACATGATGTCCAGCGACTCGGCGTGACGGACGATGTCCCACACGATGAGGAAGTAGCCGGGGAATCCGAGCGCCTCGATCACCCCCAGCTCGTGTTCGAGACGGGCGGCCGCGGCGGGATCGACCCGCTCCGGACCATTGCCGGGATAGATGCGCCGCGCCCCCTCGTAGACCAGGTGCCGCAGGTACTCCATCTCGGTGCGAAACGCCCCGGGAAGGGGGAAGTCGGGAAGCCGCGGTGCCACCAGCTTCAGGTCGAAGGCCAGCGAGCGTCCCAGGTCGGCGGCACGCTCCACCGCCCCGGGGTAGCGCGCCATGCGCACCGCCATCTCCTCGGGAGACTTGAGGTGGCGCTCGTCGGTGGCGGGCCAGTGCCCGTAACCCGCGGCGAGGTCGCGCCTCCCGCCAATGGCGGCGAGCACCTCGGCGATGTCGGCCTCGGAGCGATCGTGATAGTGGACGTTGTTGGTGGCGACCGTGGGAAGGCGCAGCCGCCCCGCC
>CAYYIA010000158.1:0-4661 GCA_964471875.1 uncultured Acidimicrobiia bacterium | reverse complement strand
GAACTCGTGGAAGAGCGTGACCACCTCGTCGTGGCGGAGCAGTGATGGCGCGGTGGCACTCGGCTTGGTGAGGTTGGCGAGGATGGCGGTCACCGGCAGCACATATCCGTCGCCGTCGGCTCGGGCCGACTGCAGGTCGAAGGCCGCGGCATGGCCGAACTTGCCCTCTCGGGGGAAGAGGTCCATGTAGAAGGTGGCCAGGTGCGCGCCATCTCGGGCGTCGAGGATGTCGTAGGCGACGACATCGGAGTGCCACGCGGCCACGTGCGGGTGTCGCCGGTATTCGAGCCCCAACACCTCGCCGGTGATGGCGAACATCCCCTCGAGAACCTGTTCGAGCGGGAAGTAGGCAGCCACTTCGGAGGGGTCGACGCCGAACCGCTCTCGTCGGATCTTCGTATGCAGGTACCGGTGATCCCACGGCTCGAGATCGCCACCGCCGAGCGCGCCGGCGAGATCGGCGAGTTCCTGCTGAGCCTTGGCGGTGAGGCCGGGGACGATGCCGGCGTAGAGCCGCTCGACGGCGGCGGGTTCCTTCGCCATCTTCAGCTCCATGGCGTAGTGGGCCCATGAAGCCATCCCGAAGATCTCGGCGATGCGCTGGCGGAGCTGGATGGCCTCGGTGAGCAGAGGACGGTTCACCTCCGCAGCCTTGTTGAAAAACTTGTACTGGAGCGCCCGACGCAGCTCCCGATCGTGGACCTGGTCCATGAAGGGGTAGTAGTCGGGGTAGTCGAGGCTGACGTGATAGGTGCCGGGTTGCTTCCCTGGGGCGAACCGGGCAAGTGCGTCTTCGGGAAGGCCGTCGAGTTGGTCCTTCGTCAGATCGAGTCCGTCCTCGAACTCGTCGATGTTGCGGGAGAACGCGACCTCGAGCTCGACGAGTCGGGTGCGGTGGCGTTGCACTTCGCCGCGAGCCTCCTCGGCAAGGCCGTGGCCGGCGCGGCGGAAGTCGCGCCGGACGAAGTCGAGGAAGCGCTTGCGCTCGCCGGCAAGGGCTGCGGCTGCGGGAGTCGAGGCGAACGCCTCGATGGCCTCGTACAGGTCACGGCGGAAGACGAGATCGGATTGCCATTTGGACAGGGCCTCTTCGGCGGCCTGGGCAGCTTCGCGCACGGACCGATCGGGATGGGCGCGAGCCATGAAGGGGCCCTTGCCGTAGGCATCGACCATGCGTGCCCCGAGACGATCGAGGGGTGCCATGGTCGTGTCCCAGCCGGGTTCGCCAGCGGAGAGAACGATGCCGGTGACGAGATCCTCGCCGAACGTGATGGCGTCGTCGACGGCGGCGGTAACCGACTCGGGTGTGGTGGTGGAGTAGTCGTGGAGCACGGGGGCGAGGTTACCCGGGTGAGCGCGACCCGGTTGCCATGGCGCGGCCTCCGGGGCGTCAGCCGTCGAACTCGCCGATGCCGTACATGAATCCGTCGCGGTTGCCCACGTAGATCATCCCCTTCCACACCGCCGGGGTGGCCTCGAGGTTGCCGGTGCCCACCTTGAAGCTCCACACCAGGGTTGGACTCCGGGGATTGCCGAGATCGAAGCGGCGGAGCAGGCCATCATTGGACGCCACGATCAACTGGTTGTCGACGATCGCCGGCGAAGCCCACGAGCCCGGACTGAGTGTGTAGACCCAGAGTTCCTCGCCGGTCGCCTGGTCGACCGCCACCAGGTATCCCTTGTGGGTGACCGCATAGATGACCCCATCGCCGAGCGCGGGCGTCGACCAGAGGCCGCCCTTGTTGGGCGAGTTGGCGAGCGAGTACATACCCCACACCCAGGGATCCTCCGGTTTGTACGGATCGAGCTTGATGAGCTGTCCCAGCTCGCTGGCTCGGGGGAGGTACCGCTCGTACTCGACCGAGACGTAGAGGAACCCTTCTTCGTCCACGAAGATCGTCGCATCGACGTCATCACCCACCCAGTAGTCGAACACCACCTCGGGGTCGTCTCCGATCTCGAGGCCGGTGATGTCGAGCCCGATCACCCTGCCCCCGGAATTGGCGAAGTACACACGGCCTTCATACATCGCCGTCGAGTTCTCCACGCTCACTGCCGGGTACGTGGCTCCGATGGCCGAGAGCAGCTCGTCGGTCCACGTCTCCATCTCGAAGACGACCTCGGGGTCGACGGTGACGAGCCCGAGGCTGTCGTAGCTGCGGTTGAGCTTGAAGATGTAGTAGATCGAGTTCTCGCCCCCTTCGAACATGTAGTCGTTCATGATGAGCGGGCTGGAGTCCCAGTCGTCGTTCCACCGGCCGGTGCCCGTGGAGTCGTACTCCCAGATCACGACCGGATCGGAGCGATCGAGGGCGACCGCGCGGATCTTGTTGTCGCGACTGCCGAAGTACACGATCGGGTACCCGTCGGGATCGATGGTCGGTGTGCCCTTGATGATGTCGCCGGTGAGGATGGGCGACCGGGTCCGGGTGCCGGTGTCGGCATCCACGAAGTGCAACTTGCGGTCGTAGGCCCCAAAGATCAACTCGGTGACGTCGTCGGATCGCTCCCAGATCACCGGTTGCCCCGTCCACCCGTTGCCACACCACGTCGACGTCACCCCGAGGTCGGTGGAGGTGGAGCACATCGCCGTGTCGGGGTAGGTCCACTTGAGATCCGGGGCGTCGGGGACGGGTCCCTCGCCGTAGTAGGTCCGCGTGGGATTGCCGCGGAAGGTGAGGAGTCCTTCCACCTCGGTTCCGTAGGGTTCGCCCACGAGTCGCGAGTCACTCCAGGCATCGAAGGTGACCGTGGCGATCGTGGTGGTAGTGGTGCTGGATCCATCGGCGAGGGATGTGTCCGTGGCGAGGGTCGGCGCAGTGGTCGATCCGGGCAGGGTGGTGAAGGACTCGATGCCCGTCGTGGTCGGGGTTCCCTCGCCATCGGCGGCGAAGATCCAGAACATCATCACGCTCGACACCAGCAGCAGTGCGCCAACGGCGGCGCCGATCTGCAGGGGATGCCGGTGGGGCCGCATGGCGGGAAGTGTATGGGCGGATGCGGACAACCAACCATCACCGGGCCCGTACGCGAGGCCGTGGCATCCCCGTTCAGACCGGCGGGTGGCGCCGGATCATCCAGCGGTCGGGTCGTTCCAGGATCTCGAAGCCGAAGCGGCGGTACAGGTCATGGGCGTCTGCGGTGGCGAGCACGAAGCGTTGGATGCTCTGGAGGTCGGGATGCTCGACGGCCGCGGCGACGAGGGTCGTGCCCAACCCTTGGCCGCGATGATCGGGGACGACGAACACGTCACAGAGCCAGGCGAATGTCGCCCGATCGGTCACCACCCGGGCGAAGCCCACCATGGTGTCGTCGTGGTATCCGCCAAGGGTGATGCTGTGGGTGAGCGACCGCGCCACGGTTTCGCGAGATCGCCCGCGTGCCCAGTAGGACTCCTCATTGAGCCAGCGATACACCGCATCACGATCGATGCGGGCCGGATCGTCGGAGACGAGGTAGGCGCCATGCTCGAGGGAGAACGTCATGGCATGACCACCAGCCTCCCCTCGGGACGAGCATCGGCCCTGGTGCGAGCGAGCACCATCGCGGCGGCATCCGCCAATGCGACGCGGGTGAGTGGCGGGGCCTGCAGCGATCCATCGCCGAGTCCGGCGAGCACTCGCTCGGTGTCACCGGGCAGGCTTCCGTACGAGCCGCGCAGCGAGTACTCGAAGTTCGACCAGAGCACCGGGGGAAGCGTCACGAGGGGTTCTGGACCGACCCCGACCACCACGGCGCGGCCGCCGGGCCGGATCGACTTCACGGCAGCATCGACGGTGGCGGCGCGACCGACGAACTCGAGGGCGACATCCACGCCTCCGTCGGTGAGCTGTCTCACCGTTCGGCCGAGGGAACCTCCCGGCTCCACGAGCACGCACTCGTCGGCTCCCAGGCGCGCCGCTCGGTCGAGCGCCGCCGGGTCGACATCTGCTGCGATCACCAGCCCGGCGCCCAGGTTGCGGGCAATCTGCGCGGCATACGTTCCGAGACCGCCGAGGCCGATGATCAGGACCGTATCGGCCGCTCGCACGGCCGCGGTACGAGCGACCGCGTGGAACGCGGTGGCCCCGGCGTCGACGGCGGTGGCGGCAGCCGCAGGGTCGACCCCGGCGGGGATGGGGAGGGCCGCGGTCGCCGGCACCGACACGGCATCGGCAAGGCCCCCATCGACGTGGATGCCGATCACCGCCACGCGCTCGCAAAGGTTGGGCCGTCCTTCGGCGCACCGCCGACACGATCCGCACCACGCCCCTACCGCCACCACCACGGGTGTGCCCGGAGCGAGGCCCGAAGACCCGGAGTCCGAGATCACACCGGCGACCTCGTGACCCAGGGTGATCGGCACCGTTGCGGTGCGGGCGGTCCCATCGAGGAAGTGGAGATCGGAACCACACACCCCGCAGGCGGTCACGGCGATCACCACCCGATCGGGTGCGGGGTGGGGGGCGTCGACCTCTTCGAGGCGCAGCACTCCAGGTCCGTGAAACCGCAGGGCACGCATGTCGGGGAGTGTCCCAGATGGTCGGGTCGGGTTGCCGGACTAGTCCCCGGGGTGGTGGTGGAATTGGCCAGGCCCTGAACGCTATGAGTGGTGTATCAATCACTCTGCGTAGTCATCCCCACCCTCCCGGAAAGTGCCCCTCATGCGGTTACGCACCATG
>CAYYIA010000157.1:0-4750 GCA_964471875.1 uncultured Acidimicrobiia bacterium | reverse complement strand
GTCGTCGCCGTGGAGATCAAGCGTCGCGGCGAGATCGACGGCGTGGAGCAGCTCACGAGGTACCTGGAACGCCTCAACCGCGACCCGGCGCTCGCTCCGGTACGAGGGATCCTCGCCGCCACCGCGGTGACGCCCCAAGCGAGGACCCTGGCGACGGCCCGGGGTATCGGATGGGTCGAGATCGACTACGACCTCCTCCGCGGCCTGGAGGGAAGAGCTCCGCGGCTGTTCGAGGTCTGAGGTGTCAGGTATCAGGTATCAGGAAGAACCGAGCGCGGATGGTGCCTCAGGGTCGGGCTGACACCTGATACCTGACGCCTTGATCCCAGAAAGGCCTCACTCCCTCCGAGCGGGCCCTACAACAGCGACTCCAGGTCGAAGCCGCTCGAGGGGTGGCGCAGCTTGGCCAGGGCTCTGCCTTCGATCTGGCGGATTCGTTCCCGGGTCAGGTCCAGCTGCTTGCCGACGTCGGAGAGGGTGCGGGGTGCCGTCCCATCCAGCCCGTAGCGCCGCACGATCACCGCACGCTCCTGCTGGTCGAGCGCGGTCATCGCGGACTCGAGGTGGCGGCGCGCCGAGGCCCCCGCGGCGGCTTCGAACGGATCGATGGCGCCTTCGTCTTCGACGAAGTCGCCGAGTTCGGCATCACCCTCCGATCCGACCGGACGCTCCAGGGACACGGTGTCTCCGGGGGTGGTGAGGTCAAAGGCGACCCGCTCCAGATCCAGGCCGGAGGCGTGGGCGATCTCCTCCATGGTCGGCTGACGACGCAGCCGCTCCTGGAGGCCGAGCGCCGTCTCCTGGACGGTTCGTACCACGTCGACCATGTGGACCGGGAGGCGGATGGTGCGCCCCTGGTTCCCGAGCCCCCGGGTGATGGCCTGTCGAATCCACCACGTCGCATACGTCGAGAACTTGAACCCCTTGCGCCAGTCGAACTTCTCGACGGCGCGGATCAGCCCGAGGTTGCCCTCCTGTACGAGGTCGAGCAGGTCCAGCCCCCGGCCGGTGTAGCGCTTGGCGATCGAGATGACCAGGCGGAGGTTGCTGCGAATGAACTCTGCCTTGGCCTCGTCGGCGGCGTGGATGTCGCGGTAGAGCCGTGCCCGCTCGGTGGGGGTGAGGCGTCCCTTGGCGTCGAGAGTCTGCTGGGCGCGTCGTCCCATCTCCATCGCCCGCGACAGCCGGACTTCGTCTTCGGCGGTGAGCAGGTCGTGGGCTGCCACCGACTCGAGGTACATCCCGATGCCGTCGGACAGTGGTGCCGTATCACGCAGCCGCTTGGCCACGGGCTCCTCCCTGGGGAGGCAAGACGGTATCACCGGCCCATTCCTGGCCGCAACCGGTATCCCCAACCCCGTTGTGGACGGCCACACCTGGCGATCCACAGCAACACCTCCGGTTCCCGAACGGTGCGCACCGAGTTGTCCACAGCCAGACCCGAGACTTGTCCCCAGACGACAACCGGCGACGCGGTCGCCTTCGACCGCTACCGGCGCCAGTCCTAGGGTGCCGGCATGGACGACCTCGCGGCCCGCATCTCCTCCTGTCGGGCGTGCCCACGCCTGGTGTCGTGGCGGGAACAGGTGTCGCGCGACAAGCGGGCGGCCTTTGCGACCGAGGAGTACTGGGGGCGGCCCGTGCCCGGGTTCGGGGATCCCGGGGCACGTTTGCTCGTGGTGGGCCTCGCCCCGGCGGCGCACGGGGCCAATCGCACGGGCCGAATGTTCACGGGTGACCGCTCCGGAGACTGGTTGTTTCGAGCCCTGCATCGCTCCGGCTTCGCCAGCCAGGCCACGTCCACGAGTCGGGACGATGGGCTGCAGTTACGTGACTGCTGGGTCACCGCGGCGGTGCGCTGCGCCCCCCCGGCGAACCGCCCTGCGCCGGACGAGCGGGAGCGATGCCGGCATTGGCTGGAGGAGGAACTCGACCGCCTCCCACGGGTGCGGGTCGTGGTCGGTCTCGGCCAGATCTCGTGGGTGGCCACGCTCTGCGCCCTCGCCGCCCGCGGTGTCGTGGTGCCGCGGCCACGGCCCCGGTTCTCACATCTCGGTGTCGTGGAGACTTCGGGACCAACGGTGATCGCCTCCTATCACCCTTCCCAGCAGAACACGTTCACGGGGAGGCTGACCGAGGCGATGCTCGATGAAGTGTTCACGCGGGCTCGAGCGAGACTCCACGATCTTGGGTAGGGGCACCCGCGCCGATACCATTGCCCGGTCGTCGAGCCGAGGTTCTGGCGCGGTGCTCCCCATCGATCAAACCACTCACGAACGCGTGGCAGCCGGCCTCTCGGGGCGGGCTGCGGAGCGGGCGCGCGCCGGATGGGCGGCGTTTGCCCGCCTCGACATGCCCTCGGAGCGCCTCGAGCAGTGGCGATACGTCCACCCGGGAGTCGACATCGGGGCGTTCGGTGTGCCCGACCGCGCCGGAACCCCGCGCGCCGCCGAGCTCGCAGGACCGTGGTCGGCGTCCGCCGTCAGCGTCGACGGTCACACGCTCACCGCTCACAGCGGCGACGGCGTCGAGGTCTCGGCTCTCGCCGCGAAGCCCGACTCGGGTCTGCCGGCAGTCATCCTCGACCGGTTCGAGGCGATGCACGAGGCCTTCAGCGGCGACGGGGTGTTGGTGACGGTTCCGCGCGGCTCCGCGGTCACCGATCCGGTCCTCATCGATCTTCAGGCCGTGACCCCGGACTCGGCGTCGGCGCCGCGGATCCGCATCGTCGCGGCTGCTTCCTCGCAGGTCGCCGTCGTGGTCCACGAGCGATCGCCGGATGGGTTGGCGGCGCTCGTCGTCCCGCGTTTCGAGATCGAGGCCGACAATGGTGCCCGGGTGCATCTCGTCGTCATTCAGCAATGGGGCGACGAGACCGCCGCCATTGCGCGCCATCACTACACCGCCGGGCGCGATGCCACGGTCGGACTCGCCGAGGCAGGGCTCGGCGGACGGTTCTCCCGACTGCATCTCTCCGTCGACCTGGTCGGTGACGGGTCCGGCGCGGAGATCGTGGGCGCCTATTTCGGCGATCACGCCCAGACCCTCGACTATCGCTACTTCCTGCGTCACGCGGCGCGCGGCACCACATCGGAGATGTTCCTCAAGGGTGCCGTAGCCGGTGAGAGTCGGTCGGTGTTCAGCGGACTCATCCGGATCGAGAAGGAAGGGCAGAAGACGAGCGCCCACCAGACGAACCGCAATCTCGTGCTCTCCGACGGCGCCGATGCCCACTCCGTCCCCAATCTCGAAATCCTCGCCGACGACGTCCGTTGCGGCCATGGCTCTGCGGTGGGTCCCCTCGACGAGGAGCAGCGCTACTACCTGATGAGTCGTGGCCTCGATCGCATGCGAGCCGATCGGTTGCAGGTCAAGGGGTTCTTCGAGGAGGCCCTGCTGCGCTTCCCGGTGTCCCGGTTCGAACCGACCCTGCGGGCGGCGCTCATGGCCAAGTACGCCGGGGTGACGGCATGACCCAGCGAGTGCGTCTGGGAGCGATCGCCGACCTTCCGGTCGGGAAGGGGACCTGTGTCGCTGTCGCCGGGCACCGCATCGCCATCTTCCGGCTCGACGGTGGGATCCATGCCATCGGCGACCGCTGCAGCCATGCCGAGGCGTCACTCGCTGAGGGTGAGGTCTTCGACGGCACGGTCGAGTGTCCCCGGCACGGTTCGGCGTTCGATCTGATCACCGGGGTTCCGGTATCGCTCCCGGCCACACGCCCGGTCGAGGTCTATCCGGTCGAGATCGTCGACGGCGAGATGTACACGACGCTCGAGCCCATCGTCGAGGACGAGACATGAACGCTCTCAGGGTTGAAGGGCTCGATGTTCGTCTCGGCGATCTGCACATCATCCGGAACCTCGATCTGGAGATCCCGTTCGGGGAACTCCACGTGATGATGGGGCCGAACGGCTCGGGGAAGTCGACGCTCTGCCATGCACTCATGGGACGGCCCGGATACACCGTGACCGGAGTCGCCGAGGTGGCCGGCACCGATGTGCTCGGGCTCGACGTCGACCGTCGCGCCAGGGCGGGACTCTTCGAGGTGTTTCAGTACCCGGTCGAGATTCCAGGGGTGACACTGCGCGACCTCATTGCCGAGATGGCAGAGGCAGGCGGCGAAGCGATCGGTCATCGAGCGCGGGAAGTCGCCGAGGGGCTCGACACCACGGTCTTCTGGGATCGACCGGTCAATGTCGGCCTCTCCGGCGGCGAGAAGAAGCGCTCGGAGATGACGCAGTTGCTGGCGCTCGCTCCCCGCATGGCCATCCTCGACGAACTCGACTCCGGCCTCGACGTGGATGCCGTGCGCGAAGTCGCTCAGGCTGTCCAGAAGATGCGCGGCCCCGACCTTGGTGTCCTGGTGATCACCCACTACACACGGGTGCTGCGGTACCTGGAAGTCGACCGGGTGCATGTCATGCTCGATGGGCGCATCGTCCAGAGCGGCGACCGCAGCCTCGCCGATCGCCTCGACACCGAGGGCTACGACGGCCTTCGCGCCAGCCTGGGAATGGGCCACCCCGAGGGAGACTCGTTTTTGACGGGGTTGTGAGGGGCACAGGTCTCGGCCGATCGCGCACCGAAGGGCGAAGGGCGAAAGGCGAAGAGCCTCTTGGGCAATGGGCGATGGGCGATGGGCGATGGGCAATGGGCAAACGGTGACTCTGTGACCGCACCGCGGTTGCTCATTGCGGGAGGCCGCCCGAGGCGGCCGACCTTCGCCCATCGCAGGAGGCCGCCGCAG
>CAYYIA010000156.1:0-4761 GCA_964471875.1 uncultured Acidimicrobiia bacterium | reverse complement strand
ATGGGCGCCAATCCCAAGGCGTCGAATGGCAGCCTGGCCACGGCCCCCGATTGGCCGGGCCGGATGAAGGCGATCCGCGAACGCGGCGGCCGCATCGTGATCGTCGATCCACGGCGCACCGAATCCGCCGACCTCGCCGACGAGCACCTCTTCATCCGACCGGGTAGCGACGCCGCCTGGCTGGCGGCGATCGTCACCGAGATCCTGCGCACCGGCGCGGCCAAGCCCGGCCGCCTCGCCGCCCACACCCGCGGACTCGGCGACCTCGCCGGGCTGTTGGCGGATTTCGATGCCGAGAGCGTCGCCCGGCTGACCGGGGTCGCCGCGGAAACCACCCGGCGCATCGCTGCCGAACTGGTCGCGGCGCCCACGGCGGTGGTATACGGACGCCTGGGCACCCACGCCGCCGCCTTCGGCACCCTGGCGTCATGGCTCACCGATGTGGCGAACCTCATCACCGGCAACCTCGATCGAGCCGGCGGGGCGATGTTCGCCCACGCCGCCACCGAGACCCCGCGATGCAAACCGTTCCGGATGGGACGCTGGACCAGCCGGGTGCGTCATCACCCCGAAGCCCTGGGGGAACTTCCGGTCGCGGTGCTCGCCGAGGAGATCCTCACCCCTGGCGACGACCGCATCCGTGCCCTCATCACCGTCGCCGGCAACCCGGCCCGCTCCACCCCCGACTCACAAGGCTTGTCGAAGGCACTCGAGTCGCTCGACTTCATGGTGTCGATCGACCCGTATCGCAATGAGACCACCCGCCACGCCGACGTGATACTGCCGCCACCGTCGCACCTGGAGCGCAGCCACTACGACCTCGCCTTCTGGCAACTCTCGGTGCGCAACGTCGCCAACTACTCACCACCCACCCTGCCCATCACGGATGGGCGCCCCGACGAGTGGCAGATCCTGCTGCGCCTCACCGCCATCGCTGCCGGTCTCGGAGCCGACGCCGACCTGGCGATGCTCGACGAGATCGGGATGGCGGGACAGGTCGGGCGTGATGTCGCCGATGCCGAGTCACCGATCTCGGGGCGGGATCCCGGCGAGGTCATGGGAATGCTCGCTCCCCGCCAGGGGCCGGAGCGGATCCTCGACTACCTGCTCCGCACCGGCCCCCACGGTGATGCCTTTGGCACCCGGGAGGGTCTCACCCTGTCGGCTCTGGAGGCGGCTCCCCACGGCATCGACCTCGGACCGCTCGAGCCGCGCCTTCCCGAATTGCTCTCCACCGCCGACGGCCTCATCGACGCCACCCCCGAAGCGATCGTTGCCGACCTGTCCCGCCTCGCTGCCCGGCTCGGCGACACCGCCAATGGGATGCTTCTGATCGGTCGCCGCCATGTCCGCTCCAACAACTCCTGGATGCACAACGTGGCTTCACTGATGAAGGGCCGCGATCGCAGCGCACTGCTGATCAATCCTGGCGACGCCGCCCGCCTCGGTCTCGTCGATGGTGGGCAGGCAATGGTGAAGTCCTCAACCGGTGCGGTGGAGGCGAAGGTGGCAGTGACCGACGAGATGATGCCCGGTGTCGCCAGCCTCCCCCACGGCTGGGGTCACGACGATCCTCAGGCGGTGCTCGCCGTGGCGGCCCGCAACCCGGGCACCAACCTCAATGCCCTGGTCGATGCCGGCGCCATCGACGTTCCCTCCGGCAATGCCGTGCTCAACGGCATTCCGGTGGTGATCACCCCGGCGTAGGCGGCTCAGAGCCGCGAGACCGCCACTTCGAGCAGGGCGACGAGCGCCTCATACGCAGGCGTCCCCTCGAAGACGTCGACGTACGGCACCAGGGCAACCGTCCCGGCACTCGTCGACGCCACCATGAGGAGCACGGTCTCCTCGATCCCGAATTGGGGATCCGGTTGGTTGATCTGCGCCAGCGCCCAGTCACCGACACCCGGGATGTCGACGATGGTGAGATCGAGGATGTCGGCCCCATCGGTGAAGAAGTCGGGTGCCGTCACCGCGTACACCTGCACTGCCACCCCTCCCGGGAAGGTGCATTGGGAGAAGAAGGTGCTCGGCAGATCGTCGGGTCCATCGGGTGCCACCGCCTCCGGCGCCAACGACTGCACCTCGGCAAGCGTCACCAGGGTGCAGGGATCGACGGCAGGCAGCACCCCCGATGTGGTGGTCGTGCCCCCGCCTGGGGCCGTGGTGGGGGTGAGGTCGGCCGCCTCCGCCGGGATCACCGCATCGGTGCTCACCCGCCAGAACTGGATGGCCCCATTGAGATACATCGTGTTGCCGGCGCAAGCGAAGATCGCCTCACCACCGATCTTGCCGAAGCCGTTGTAGGCGCTCTCCCCCGAGGTCTCGAACCAGCCTTGGCCGAGATCGATGAAGGGAGTGATGCCCAGGGATCCCGCCGAGGCCGTCACCCGGATTCCGGCCCCTGCCGGTTCGACGAAGAAGTGGCTCGCCCCGCTCACTACGAGCTTCAGCGGGAGGATCTCGGCACCGGCGGTGGTGCCTCCCTGAACCACTCCGAGGATGTCCGAGGCCTGCGACCAATCGACATACCCCTCCCCCTCTCGGGTGATCACCAGCGGCGCCCCTTGCCCGCCCGCGATCACGCGGGGCACGTTCCACACGCCGCTCGTCCAGGTGCCGACGTGACAGCGTTCGCCCTCACAGAACCGCTCCACACTCCAACCCACCACCGTGACCTCGGAGCCGAAGACGTGGCCGGTGGCGCCGATACTGATCACCCCGGGCGTCATCGGGCTGAACACCGTCCCGGCCATCGGCGTGCCTTCGGGGCACATGCACGATCCAGTGGTGCACAGCGCGACGCCGTGCAGGTCCTCCAACTCGACCGTGGTCCCGTCGGCCATGAGGACGAGTCCCTCGCCGGGAGACTCGAAGGTGACCACCTCGGCGATCACCTGGAGATCGCTGGCGAACACGGCATAGGGCTCGGCGGCGAGTGCGAAGGTGGACTCGTTGGCGAGGAAACCCTCCTCGATGGTGGGGGCATCGAGGGTGATACCGGGCCCGTCCTGATCCCACACCGGAGCGTTCGCCGGATCGCGGAAGTAGCCGGCGCCCCAGCTGTCGATGAGATCTGCCGAGCCGCCGGCGATGAGCACCTGGTATGCGGCCTCCGACGAGGTGTCCGAGGCGAGGATCGCCGGATCGACCCGCTCCCACATCTCGACACCCGAGTCGTCGACATGGGCGTAGAAGCCGAGCGCGTCGTAGGTGCGGGCGAACAGTGTCCGGTAGGCGTGGTCATCGAGCCAGGCCGGCCACCAGCTCCCCTCAGATCCCGAGCCTCCGGCGATGGTCTCGCCCGCCCACTCCGCCATCCCCTCCATGATCCACGCCGGGCGCTGTGTCACCTGCTCGAGGGTTCCCAACTCGAACTCGAAGCAGTGGAAGACCTCGTGGGCGGCGACCGCCACCAGCTCGGAGCCATCCAGCGCCAGAGCCTCCGGGGCCAGGATGATGGTGCAACTCACGGCAGGGCCGGTGAAACCACCGGCGGCATCGCGGGGTATGGCCATGCCGAGGTTGCCTTCGATCTCGGCACCCGTGGCCGCCGCCTTCAGCGTGATCGGGTTGTTCAGGTCGCGACCGAGGAGGGTGGCGATGTTGGTGACCATGTCGTCCACGAGGGCCTGGGGCACCTCGAGGGTGGAACGCATGCGGCCGGCGGGGAGAAGCGAAGCCACCACCAACGGGGCCGGCGCCGCCTGCGGCCCGGAATCCCAGGTGGCGAGGATCGCTTCGACCTGTGACTGCTGCGTGTCGGTCAGCTCGTCCCAGCGGCCGAGCAACCAGCGCAGAGGGCCGGTGCCGGACCCGAGGAATCCTCGCGGCAGATCGGTCGGCGTGGCACCGTCGATAGGACCAAACGCCAGCGAGAACGCATCGATGGCGGTCTGAAGGGGCATCGGATCGGCCACCCCGGCGAGGACCTGCTCCCAGGCTGTCGTCGGCGCCGGCTCCACGGGTTCTGTCACGGTGGGTCCGGTTGTCGCCGTGGCCGTGGTCGACACCGTCTCCGATGAGCTGCAGCCGGCACCGAGCAGCGCCATCACGAGCGGCAACGCGACGCTTCGAAGCCGGGCCATGGGCGGAAGGTAGCGAACCGGCCGGAAGTCCGCCGGGCGTCAGTCCTTCTTTTCGTCCCTATCGGGCGGCTCTGCGGTCAAGGGCGACTCGACCACCTTGTAGCGCTCGATGTAGGTGGAGATGAACGCCTGAATGGTGGCAGCGGTGGGGAGCGCCATCAGCGCACCCGGCACCCCGAGCAGGGTGCCACCGGCGATGGCGGAACCGAACGACACCGCGGGATGCAGCGACATGGTGCGAGAGAGCAACCTTGGGGCGAGCAGGTAGTTCTCGATCTGCTGGTAGATGATCACGTAGATCACCACCGCCAGCGCCTTGGTCGGACTGTCGAGCAGCGCAATGAGCAGCGGCAGGGCGCCACCGAGGTAGGTGCCGACCACCGGGACGAACTGCGAGATGATCGCCATCCACAGCGCCAGGGCAAGCGGGAAGTCGAGACCGATCGCCATGAACACAGCCCAGGCCAGAGCCGCCGAGATGCCGGCCAGTAGCGCCCGGGTGTAGAAGTAGGCACCGGTCTTGTCGATGGCGATCTCCCAGATGCGGAGCACTTCGAGCTGCTTGGCGCGCGGGAGCACCGAGCACACGGTCCGTCGCATCTTGGGACCTTCGGCGGTCATGTAGAAGGTGAACAGGCCGATGGTGAGCAACTGGAACACCGTGTTCAACAGC
>CAYYIA010000155.1:0-4788 GCA_964471875.1 uncultured Acidimicrobiia bacterium | reverse complement strand
AGCCGCCGTTCACCGGCCCCACGGCGCAGGCGATCGTGGCCAAGGTGATGACCGAGCGTCCCACCGCACCCTCGGCCACCCGCGACACGGTGCCGGAGTACGTGGAAGACGCCGTGATGCAGGCGTTGGCCAAGTTGCCGGTGGACCGGTTCCCCACTGCGGCGGCGTTTGCCGCCAGCCTCTCTGGGGAGGGCGGCACCAGCGCTGCGCGCAGCGGCCCTGCCCGTCGGGCGGTGCATTCCGATCGCCGTGCCATGCTGGCGCTCGCAGCTCTCGCGGCGGTGCTGGCGGTGGTCGCCGCGCTGGGATGGATCCGCAAGGGCGAAGAAGGCCGCGCAAGTGACGGCCCGCTTGCCTACCAGATCCACCTCACGCCATCGGAATCAGACGCCGGTTTTGTCGCCAAGCAGTTGTCGGTGAGTGCCGATGCCAGCGTGATCGTGTTCAGCGACACACTTGGTGGCACCCGTCAGCTCTGGGTCAAGGAACGCGGGATCGCCGAGGCACGACCGATTCCGGGTACCCAGGGCGGAGAGGCACCGTTCCTATCACCCGATGGTCGATCGGTCGCCTATCGAGTCGACGCCCAGCTGCTCCGGATCCCGATCACCGGTGGGGCACCACGTCTGCTCTCCGACTCGGCACAGGTCCAAGCCGAAGACGGATCGATCAAAGGGGCGTGGCTCGACAACGGCACGATCGTCTTCCTTGGGGACGTGAGCAAGTTCCTGCTCGCGGTCCCCGATACCGGCGGAACGATAAGGCGCATCGCCACGGTCGACCAGCTGCTCGGATTCCCAGCCAGCATCGCCGCTGTGCCGGGGCACGATGCCGTCGTTGTCACGGTCTGCGACTTCGGCACGTGTACCAATCCGATCATCAATCTGGTGCAGCTCGGATCACAGGTGATCCAGCGGATCCTGCCCGGATCGGCCGGTGCCTGGCCCCTGCGCGGCGATCGCCTGCTCAATGTCCTCCCGGACGGGACGGTGTTCCTGGCAAGCTTCGATCCCACGACAGGCACGGTTGGCGAGGGCGACCAGCTCATGTCGGGCATCACCGTGGGCCGTGGCGGGCCGGAACTCGTCGTCGGCGTCGGTGGCGCGACCATCGAGGGCAGTGGCGGCGCGGGGAGCTTCTCGAACCGGGCCCAACTCGTCCAGGTGGGATGGGACGGGTCGATACGGGTGATCGACTCGGCCTGGTCACCCGTATTCGCAAACAACAGCCGGCTTGAACTCTCCCCGGATGGTCGCCGCCTGTTGTACTCCGAGCTCGAGTCGGACGGCATACAGGCCGCGCTCTTCGTCAAGCCATATCCGACTGGCCCGGCCACGCGGTTCAGCGCGGCAGGAACGCAAAGCGTCCGGGGGGTCTGGTCGCCCGATGGACAGCACAGCACCTGGGTCGTGGTGGGCGAGGATGGCAAGGCCCAGATCTGGCGGCAAGCCTCCGACGGCTCAGGGACGCCCATGCTGCTGGTGGCCGAACCGCGCGGGGTCTATGAGGTCAATTACAGCCCGGACGGGGAGTGGCTGCTCTATCGGACCGACGATGTCGCGGATGGGAGCGGTGACATCTACGCACGGCGCACTCGGGGAGACACGACTGCGATCGCGGTGGCGACCAGCGACGCGGAAGAGACGTCGGCCGCGATCTCGCCCGATGGACGCTGGATCGCCTATGCCGCACGACTGGGCCTCGCCAAGGAGATCATCGTGCGGCCGTTCCCCGATGTCGATGCCGGTCGGGTGCAGGTCTCGAACGGCGGGGGAACGGAACCGCTCTGGAGTCGTGATGGCCGGACACTCTACTATCGCAGTCCCGGGCAGGGGCAGGTCCTCGCCGCCACGATGCGTCCCGACGGGTCGTTCCCGAGTGAGGGTCGTGCCGTCGTCTTCCAGGCGCCGGTGCTGGAGTACTGGGACAACGACGACACCCGGCAGTATTCCCTCGCACCGGACGGCACCGGCCTCCTCATGATGCAGCGCCTCCGGACAGCGGCGGGCACCAACGCGATGCGACTCATCCTGCGCGAGCACATCGTTCCAGAGTCGGGGGATAGATGAGCCTCGATCAGCTCACGGCGGCATTGTCCGACCGCTACCGCATCGAGCGCGAACTCGGGGCTGGTGGCATGGCCACGGTGTATCTCGCGCACGACCTGCGGCACGAGCGCGACGTCGCCATCAAGGTGCTGCACGCCGACCTGGGCGCGGCACTCGGACCGGAACGCTTCCTTTCCGAGATCCGCACCACGGCGCGCCTGCAGCATCCACACATCCTTCCGTTGCTCGACAGCGGCGAGGCAAGCGGACTGCTCTACTATGTGATGCCGCTTGTCACCGGTGAGACACTACGCGCGCGCCTCGAGCGGGAACGGCAGTTGCCGCTCAACGAGGCCGTGCAGATCGCCCGAGAGGTGGCCGATGCGCTCGGTCACGCCCACGGACTCGGGGTGATCCACCGCGACATCAAGCCGGAGAACATCCTGCTCCAGGGTGGCCACGCGCTGGTGGCCGACTTCGGCATCGCGCTCGCGGTGCAGACCGCCGCGGGCCAGCGGATGACGCAGACCGGGCTCTCCCTCGGCACGCCGCAGTACATGAGTCCCGAGCAGGCGATGGGTGAGCGCGCCATCGATGCCCGCAGCGACATCTACGCACTGGGTGCCGTGACCTACGAAATGCTGGCCGGCGATCCGCCGTTCACCGGGTCGAGTGTGCAGGCGATCGTGGCCAAGGTGATGACCGAGAAGCCGACACCGATCCACACGGTGCGCGACACCGTGCCGGAGCATGTGGAGTCGGCGGTCCTGACGGCGTTGGCCAAGTTGCCAGCGGATCGGTTCGCTACCGCCGCGGAGTTCGCCGCAGGCCTCATCACGGGATCGGGAATCACGGCACGCGTCACTGCGCCCCGCCTCGCACCCCGCGGCAAACTCTCCCGCTACGCCTGGCCAGCACTCGCCTGCGTGGCGCTGGCCGTTGCGGCCTGGGGATGGGTGCGGCCCCTCCCCGAGCAGAACGCGGTCGTGGCATCACGGCTCGAGATCTCCGCTCCGAATGCGGGCGGTGTGGGCACTGGCTTGCAGCGACAGATCGCGATCTCCCCCGATGGCTCGACGCTCCTCTACGCGGCTGCAGTCGACGGGAGGATCGTGACGATGCGGCGCGACCTGGAAGCGGAAAGCTCGGTACCGGTTCCTGGCGTTCCCGATCTGCTCGCGGGGTTCACATTCTCACCGGATGGTCGCGAGTTCGCCGGATCGATCTTCGGCACCCGGACCAGCTATCGCTTCCCGCTCGAAGGCGGCAACGGGCGAGCGTTGCCACGCGAGGTGCAGGTCAATTCGGAAATCCTTTGGGGCCCAGATGGCTCGCTCTGGGTCGACGACATCGGCGAGGGAGATGAGGGACTCCTCAACGTGAGTCCGTCGGGCGAGCTGATTCTGTCGCCACACCTGGCCGGGAAGAACCTCGTCCCGTCAGTGATGCTCCCGGGTGGTCGACATATGTTGGCGCTGCGTCGCCCGTTCGGGGCGTCGGCTGGGCCGGTCGTGATCGTCGACATCCAATCGGGCGAGACCACACCATTGCTCAGTGTCGATGTGGTGCAGCTCCGGTACACCGCAGGCTACCTCGTGTACGTCGAGACCAGCGGAGCACTCAACGTGGTTGCCTTCGACATGGCGACCCGCGAAGTCACCGGGACGCCACTCACGATTGCGACCGGCGTGTCGTTGACCGGCGCCGGGGCGGCGCAGTTCGACGTCGCGCACACTGGCACGGTGGTGTACCTCCCCGAGGCGCCGCGGTCGCTGTTCTATGTCGAGCGCAATGGTGCCGCGAGGCCGGCGACCACTGAGCTCCGCAACTTCCACGGACCACAGTTCTCGCCCGACGGACGCAGGCTCTCGGTCGACTTCACGGCGGCCGATGGCCGGGATGTCTGGCTTCTCGATCGCACCACCGAAGCGCTCAGTCGCCTCACCTTCGCCCGCGATGGGCACGACGCCACCTGGGCGCCCGACGGAGCCTCGCTCCTCTATGTCAGCGCACCACAGGGCATCCTCGGCGTGCATCGCATCTTCCCCGGTCGAAGTGAGTCGGCCGAGTCGCTGCTGACCGCGAACCAGGTGGGGACCACCGGCAAGTGGCTGCCGGGTGGTGATGCCATCGTCACCGTAGGGTCGCAGCTCTCCGCCGGGTCGGGCAACGACATCGTCCGGATCGACAACGAAGGTCGCGGGCCGATCACGCCCATTATCGCCACGCGATTTGCCGAGACGTATCCTGCGGTTTCCCCGAACGGGCGCCACCTCGCCTACGTGTCCAATCGATCCGGACGGGACGAGGTCTACCTCCGTCCGCTCGCACCCGGAGGCGAGGAGGTTCAGGTCTCAACCAACGGCGGAACGGAGCCGGTCTGGGGGCCTGATAGCCGGGAGCTCTTCTACCGCAGCGGCTCACTCGGTGAGCCAGTACTGATGCAAGCGAGGCTCGCTCCGGGGAATGTGCCCACCGTCGCGTCGCAGACCCCACTCTTCACCCTCACCGGCTACATCCCCGCCACCCCGCACGCCAACTACGACATCGACCCCGACGGGACAACCTTCGTGATGGTGCGACAGAATCCCGGCGCACGTATCGTGGTGATCCAGAACCTGCCCGCGCTGGTGGCCAAGATGCGCGGGGCAACACCGTGACTCTCGACCGCCTCTCCACGGCGCTCGCCGACCGCTACCGCATCGAGCGCGAGCTGGGGGCTGGTGGCATGGCCACCGTG
>CAYYIA010000154.1:0-4860 GCA_964471875.1 uncultured Acidimicrobiia bacterium | reverse complement strand
CGAGTGGGTCATACTCGACCTCGCCACGATGGCCGTCGGCGTCGCGCCCGCCGGCATCTACGCCACTTCGTCGCCGGAGGAGGTCCAATACATCACCGCCCACGCCGAGGCGCCGGTGATCCTCGTCGAGAACAAGACGCAACTCGACAAGGTCCTCGCGGTGCGACGCGATCTCCCCGCCCTCAAATGGATCGTCACGATGCGCGGAGCGCCGGAGATCGACGATCCCCAGGTGATCACCTGGGACGAGTTCCTCGCCATGGGCGACGGCGTCACCGATGCCGACTTCGACGCCCGACTGGCGTCCCTCGCGCCCGACGGGTTGGCAACCCTGATCTACACCTCGGGAACCACCGGGCCGCCCAAGGGGGTCATGCTCACGCACTCCAATCTCACCTGGACGGCGGACCAGTCCGATGGTGTCGTGCGGCTCACCTCGGACGACTCGTCGGTGTCGTACTTGCCGTTGAGCCACATCGCCGAGCAGATGTTCTCGGTGCACATTCCGATCAGCATCGGGTATCCGGTGTATTTCGCCGAGTCGATCGAGGCGCTGCTCGACAACCTCAAGGAGGTCAAGCCGACGGTGTTCTTCGCGGTCCCACGGGTGTGGGAGAAGTTCCATGGCGGCGTGGCCGCAGAACTCGGCCACGCCAAGGGTGTCAAGGCGAAGCTCGCCTCCTGGGCGCAGGCTGTCGGTCGCCAGGCTGTGGCCATCGAGAACCGAGGCGGCAAGGTGTCGGGGGCGCTCGGAGCCAAGATGGTCGTGGCCGGCCTGGTCCACAAGAAGGTGAAGGCGGGGATCGGGATGGACCGGGTGCGTGCTGCCATCACCGGTGCGGCTCCGATCTCACCCGAGCTGCTGGAGTTCTTCGCCGGATTCCACATCACGATCATCGAGGTCTATGGCCAATCGGAGGGATCGGGACCGACAACGTTCAACCGCCCCGGCAGGACAAAGTTCGGCAGTGTCGGCATCGCCTATCCAGGTGCCGAAGTGCGACTCGCCGATGACGGTGAGGTCCTGCTCAAGGGCGGGAATGTGTTCGCCGGCTATTTCAAGAACCCGGAAGCCACCGCCGAGACCCTCCAGGATGGCTGGCTGCTCTCCGGCGACATCGGCACCTTCGATGCGGAGGGCTTCTTGTTCATCACCGGGCGCAAGAAGGACATCATCATCACGGCCGGGGGCAAGAACATCGCCCCCAAGGACATCGAGACCGGGATCAAGGACAATCCGCTCGTGTCGGAGGCGGTCCTGATCGGCGACCGGAGAAAGTACCTGACGGCGCTGGTGACGCTCGATCCGGTGGCGGCGGGCACCTACGCCGATCATCACAATCTGACCGGGCCCCTGCACCTGTCCCCCGAGATCCGGCGTGAGATCCAGGCGACCATCGACGGGATCAACAAGAAGGTGTCGCAGGTGACCGGGGTGAAGAAGTTCACCATTCTTCCCCGCGAGCTCTCCATCGAGCAGGGCGAGCTGACCGGAACCTTGAAGGTGAAGCGCAACCGCGTCACCGAGCACTTCGCCGCCGACATCGAAGCGATGTACGCGTCGGACTGAGCGCGGACCGGCCTACGCCCCTGGCTTGGTCACCATCGCCCAGAGCACGACGAGCAGGATCACCTGGTCGATGATCGCCACCCTGGTGATGGTCTTCAGGAGGGCGTCGGCCGGCTTGCCCGCCTCGAGCTCGGCCAGGAGTGCCTTCCCCTTGGGGCTGAAGAACGCACCGCCGACGATGCTGGAGAGGGCGAAGCCGACCAGGCCGATGACGATCCAGGTGTCACCGAAGGCGAACGCCGGGCGCTCGATGACCATCCACACCCCGAAGATAAAGGCCAGGCCCGAGGCCGGACCAAAGACCCTGGACCCCAGGAAGACCATGTCCCGGGCGACACCAAGCCGGTGCGAGGCGTCCGCACGCGCCGCCCGCAACGTGTAGGTGGTCTGGAGGATTCCTCCCCCGACCCAGATGGTGGCGGCAAGCACGTGGAGCAACTTGAGCGTTTCGAAGAGTGTCATCGCGGTCCCTCCTACAGGCCCGGCTTGGCGACCATCGCCCACACGATCACGATCAGGATGAGCACGACCAGACGGGCGCCGAGGGCCACCCGGCGGAGCGTGGCGCCGGCTGCCTCGCCCTGGCCCGACTCCATGAGCCGGATCGCCTTGCGAATCCGCGGCAGGAGGTAGGCCGCGGCGATGAGCAATGCCACGACGATTCCAGCGTTGCCGATCACGAGCCAGGTCTGCTCGTAGTCGAAGGCCGGCATCTCCTCCACGAGCAGCGAGCCGAACACGAATGCGATCACCCCTGCCGGGATGAAGAGCCATTGCGCCACGAAGCGCATGTCCTTGGCGAATCCGAGTCGATGGCCCGGTTCCGCCTTCTTCAGTCGAAGTGCCACGACCTGGGAGGTGGCGGCTCCCCCTGCCCACACGACGGCGGCGAGCACATGGATGAACTTGTACAACTCGGCCTTCGACATCACGCCTCCTCGTTCGCTGCGGGAAGATAGCGGAGCCGTTCGCCCGCGTGTCGTCCAGGGGTCGCGTAGCATCTCGCACCGGTTGGGGGCGCGTTCGAGGAGACACGATGTCGCGGGTCGGCAAACTCACGGTGGCGGTCACGTGCCTGGCGCTCATCGTGGCGGTCGCCCCGGCTGCGTCCGCGGAGAACTCCTTGTCCCTCTCGCCGAACCACGGGCCCGCCGGCGTCGCCTTCACCGCCACCTTCTTCTCCCAGACCGGTCCCGAGTGTTTCAACGGTGGGGCGATCGTCAACTTCCACTGGGACAGCCCCACGAACCCGGCCTACGGGAGTGCCGCCATGGACGGCACCTCCTGCCGGGCCTCGCTCACCGCCCCGCCTCCCGGCGGGGCGACCGTGGGTCCTCACACGGGGTATGCGCGCATGTGCCCGTCGATCTGGGTGCCCTGTCAGCAGGCATCGGCGGGCTACGAGGTCGAGGTCACGCCGCCGACGACCACCACCACGACGACCACCACGACGACCTTGCCACCGACCACGCCACCGACGTTGCCGGCGAGTGCCACCTCTACGACCACACCCACACCGACGACGACCGTCGCCACGACGACGACGACAACGACGACGACGGTGGTCGCCGTGGCGCTCGCTCCACCCGACGCCCCTGGCGGAGGAGGCGGCTTCGTCGCCACCACGCCCGGTCCTGGCGACGTGAAGTCCTCGCTCGGGGTGATCCTCACCAACCTGATGCTCACCCTGCTCCTGCTTCTGATCTTCGGGGTGACATCGGCGGTGTTCAACAGCACCCTCGAGTCCAACCGGGACACGATCGAAGGCTGGTGGCGCGGCGTACGCGAGCGCATGGCGCGGTGGGGGAGTTGGTTCACCGGATCGGTCCCGGTGGCGGTGCGTGTCGGACTCCTCCTCGTGCTCATCGGCGTCGTGTATGGGTTCCTCAGCCCGGGCTTTGGATTCAATCGCGAGAGCGCCGTGTTGTTTTTCTCACTCATGGCGGGGTTGGGCGGCTTGACCCTGGTGGGCGAGGGCGGGGCAGCGTGGTTTGCCCGCCGCAGGCTGGGACTACCCGCGGCGGTCCGAGTCCATACCGCGGCGCTCTTCGCCGCAATCGGTTGTGTGATCGTCACTCGTGCCCTCGACTTCGAACCGGGCATCGTCTACGGGTTCGTGGCCTCCACGGCGATCCTCGCTCCGACAGCGCTCGATCGGGCGCAGTCGGGGCGGTCGGCCTTCTATCCGACGCTTGCCCTCCTCGGGGTCGGCATCGCCGCCTGGATCGGGCTGGGCGTGGTGCGCTCCGGCGACGGGGCAGGCTTGGGCAGCGAACTCGCCGAGGGCATGCTGGCTGTGCTCTTCGTCGGCGGCATCGAGGGCGTCATGTACAACATGGTGCCGCTGACGTTCATGGATGGTCGCGCGATCGTCGAGTGGAGTCGTCCGGCGTGGTTGGCGCTGTTCGGCGTGTCCACGTACCTGTTCTTCCACCTGCTCATCAACCCGAGCGGTGAATACGGGGATGCCTTTGGCGAGACCGGGGTGGTCGTCGTGCTGGCCCTGGCGGCGGCCTATGCGGCAGTGACGGCGATCACCTGGTCGTACTTCCGATTCCGCACGGCCGAGGTGGCGACGAGCGGTTGATGCTCGGGTCCTATGGACTGGGCCTCTCCGCGCGACGCCACACCTCGGTCCTTCCGGGTCTCGCCCGAACCACCACGTCCGACGTGACCCCCGCCGTTCAGCCGGGAGCCTGATCTCCGTATTCAGCCTCTTCGAGTTCGGCGGCCTCCAGCAGCATCTCCGCTTCGATGCTCACGGGGATGCCAACCTCGGCCTCGATGCCGTCGGCGATGCGCTTGTTCTCCGGCGAGACGGGATCGGTCGATTCGGGGTGGTGCTCGCTCATCGGTGAGTCCTCCGTGGAAGGGCAGGCAGCGTACCCGGAGCGGCCATGCCGCGCCGGTCGATCACCCGGGTCGTGGTGCCGCCAGTCGCCGCAGGGCGTCGTAGGCCGCGTACTTGTACGCCTCGCTGCGGGTGGGAATGTTGAACGTCGTGTCGATGAAGCGATCGATCGCCTCGCCAGCATGGATGACGGCCTGGCCGATGTGGATCAACTCGGCGGCTTCCTCTCCGACGATGTGCACCCCGAGAAGCCGCCGATCGTCGCGCCGCAGGACCAGCTTGATCATGCCGTAGGTGGTGCCGGCGATGCGGCTGCGCGGGTTGTCGGCGAATTCGTATGTCCCGACGGAGTAGTCGATGCCTGCCGCCGTCGCTTGCTCCTCGGTCATGCCGACCCCGCCGACCTCGGGGATCGAGTAGATCCCGAACGGCGGGAGCT
>CAYYIA010000153.1:0-4870 GCA_964471875.1 uncultured Acidimicrobiia bacterium | reverse complement strand
GGGAGGGGGAAGGGTACCGGGTGCCGGGTGCCGGGTGCCGGGTGCCGGATGCCGGATACCAGATGGGGGTCGGTGCCCTGTCCGGACTCCGGTACCCGGTACCCGGCACCACTCGCTCCCACTGGCGACTGGCGACTGGCGACTGGAGACTTCTTTGTGACTTTCGGCAGGGGACCGTCACGGGCATGGACAGGTTCAATGACCCTGTGACCGAGACCCTGCTCACGTTCGAGGTGCGCGCCATCGACGGCGAGGTCATGGCGGTGCCAGACCTCGAAGTCGGTGCCAGATTCAGCTACCCGAAGGCGGCCTCTACGTGGAGCACGGCCATCACCGATGGCGATGGTCTTGCCATCTTTCGCGATCGGCACCCCGAGACTCCACAACACGTATGCCTGTACGTCGGCGACGAGCGGTGCGGGACGTTCGACCTGACGGAGGGTGCATCGATCGTGCTCGAAGTGTGAGAGGAGCCGGAATGCCGCGAGGGGGTGGCGGATGACGACCTCGGTCGAGCGCGATCCAGTCACACAACGCGTCGCGTCTCGATACCGGGCCATGCTCGATTCGGGCGCCGATCCCCACGAATGGTCGTATGCGTGGCGCACCGAACTGAACCGCGGCGGGTGCCGCGCCGTCGACTTTCTCATGGATCAGGTCGTGGCTGCGGGGCGGTGCGTGGGCTGTGCCTCGTGCGTCACCGTGTGCCCTGTGGACGTCTTCGAGTACGCGGGCGAGGTTCCGTTCGTCGCTCGGGCCGATGCGTGCGTGCTGTGCATCCTCTGCGCCGACGTGTGCCCGGTGCTGCGTCCGGCCGATCGTGACCTCGCCGGACTCCTCGGATACCGGCCACCGGCCGAAGACCGCGGCTTCGGTACGCACGCATACGGTTGGTACGCCCGGGCGACCGATCCTGAGATCCGCGGACGTGCTCAGGACGGGGGAGTGGCCTCGGCCCTCGTCGTCCACGCCCTCGAGACCGGCCGCATCGCCGGAGCAGTTCTCGGCGACGTCCTCGCCGAGGACACTCAGATCGGCCGCCCCCGCCTTGCCCGGGACCGGGCGGCGGTGCTGGCATGTGCCGGGTCGAGATACACCTACTCGCCAAACACCCTCGCCCTTCAGGAAGCCATGCGCTCCGGGGTTGCGCCGCTTGCCGTCGTCGGGGTGCCCTGCCAGGTGGACGGAGTGCGGCTCCAGCAACACTCGTCGATTCGCCTGGAGATGGCCGACTGGTACCGCACCAACGTCACCCTCGTGCTCGGATTGTTCTGCTCCGAGGCGTTCACCCACGAAAGCCTCGACCGGCTTGGTGAGATGCTCGACGTGACGCGGGACCGCATCGCCAATATCAACATCAAGGGGAAGGTGGTCGTCCGCCTCGATGACGGCGAGGTGCGGACCACCTCGTTGAAGCGCTACCGGGAGTTCGCCCGCCCGGCCTGCCTGTACTGCGTCGACTACAGCGCCGAACACGCCGACATCGGCCTCGGCGGCATCGGACTCGACGGATGGACCTTCACGCTGGTGCGCACGGAGCGCGGTCATGAAGCATTGCAGGCGGCACTCGACGGCGGGGCCATCGAGGTCCGACCCCTCGAAGACGAACCGCGGGGACTGATGCTCCTCGAGAAGCTCGCTGCCGACAAGAAGCTCAACCGGCCGCATCCGGCACAGATGCCGTCGCTCGTCGAGCGCCGCGCTCAAGGCTGGCTCGACCCCAAGACGTACTACACGAAGGGGCCGGGGGCGCCTGCGGGGGTCGCCGTGGAGGACGGCGTATGACGGCCGTGGGTTCGCGGGTGCGCGACGACCTCACGGTGGCGGTGGCCGGTCAGGGCGGCGATGGTTCGCTGACGCTTATCGGGTTGCTCACGCGCATCCTCAGCCCGCGCGGGTTTCACCTCTACTCGGCTCGAGCGGTGGCGTCGCGGATCAAGGGCGGACATGCCGCGGCACGTCTGCGGGCCTCGCTTGCCGACCGGGGCGGCCTCGGAGATCACGTCGATCTGCTCGTCGCCTTCGACGATGAGGCGTTCATGCGCATCGGCCCCGACCTCGCCGACGATGCCATCGTCATCTTCGACTCCTCCGCCGGATCCGCCTCGCCCGGAGCTCTACCCGAGGGAGCGACGGTCATCGAGGCGCCGTTGGCCCGCATGGCGGTGCGCGACCTGCGTCGCGACCTCTTCAAGAACAGCCTCGCCTTTGCCCTCGTCACCCGTGCGCTATCGGTACCGGATGACGAGGCCGTGTCTTGCCTTGGCGCCGGGCTGGCCCGCCTCGGTGCCGGGGTGCGGGAGGCCAACGAGCGCGCCCTGCGGCTCGGATTCGATCATGCCTCCTCGGTGGGGCTCGGCCAGGGGAGCGGTCCGTGGTCGCTTGCCTCGGGTTCGGCGACCGAACGTCTGCTCATCAGCGGCAACGAGGCCCTGGCCCTCGGATTCGCCGCCGCCGGGGGACGCTTCTTCACCGGGTATCCCATAACGCCGGCGTCGGAGATCCTCGAGTGGATGGAGCAGCACCTGCCGCGCCTGGGGGGAGTGGTCGTCCAGGCCGAGGACGAGTTGTCGGCGGTGAACATGGCGATCGGTGCCGCCCTCACCGGGGTGCGCGCCATGACGGCGACCTCGGGACCAGGTCTCGCCCTCATGCAGGAGGGCGTGGGCCACGCCGGTTCGGCGGAGGTCCCCTTGGTGGTCGTCGACTGCCAGCGGGCGGGACCGTCGACCGGGATGCCGACCAAGCCGGAACAGAGCGACCTGTCGATGCTGATCCATGGAGGCAACGGTGAGTTCCCGCGGGTGGTGCTGACACCAGGGGACACCACCGACTGCTTCGACCTCGGCGTGGCGGCAACGGCCCTCAGCCGGCGACTGCAATGCCCGGTGTACGTGGCGCTCGACCAGGCGATCGCTCAGCACGCCTCGACGGTGCCCCCCTTCGACCTCGAGGTCGCCGTGGAGCCCGGCGTCGTCCTCGACGGGGTCGGCCTCGCCGCCCTCTCCGAGTATCGGCGCTACCGGATCACCGATGACGGGGTCTCGCCCTGGGCGGTGCCGGGAACGCCCGGAGGGATGAATCTGGTGACGGGCAACGAGCGCAATGAGTGGGGCCAGGTGAGCATCGACCCGGAGATGCGCCGCACCATGATGGCGAAGCGGGCCCGCAAGATCGCGGCGGGAATGGGCGAGTTGCCCGCCGCCCGCCGCTGGGGAGACGGCGCGGCGGCAGTCGGGGTCATCGCCACGGGGTTTGCGGCTGCTCCGGCGCGCGAGGCGTGCGAGCGGCTTGCCGAAAGCGGTATCGAGGTGGCCGGCCTGCAGCCACGGACGCTGTGGCCCGTGCTCGACGAGACGGTGGAGTTCGTGCGCGGGCGGCGGCTCACCTTCATCGTGGAACACAATGACGAAGGACAGATCCACGACCTCCTGGTAGCCGGTGGTGCCCCGCCCGCCGCGATGCGGGGGATCCGAAGGAGCGACGGTCTGGCGTTCAGTCCGGGAGAACTGGCTGTCCGTATCGCCGACGAGATCGACCGATGACCACCACCTACGCGCCGCGTCCCCCCATCTGGTGCGCCGGCTGTGGCCACTTCGGCGTGCAGGCGGCACTCGATCGGGCACTCCGCGAGGCCGACATCTCCAAGGAGCGGATCCTCATCCTGGCCGGGATCGGCTGCTCCGGGACGATCCAGAACAACCTCGGCACCTACGGATATCACGCCCTCCACGGCCGGGTGCTTCCCACCGCCACCGGTGCCGCCCTCGCCCATCCCGCCCTCACCGTGATCGCCGCAGGTGGCGATGGCGACGGCTATGCCATCGGAGCCGGACACCTGGTGCACACCTTCCGGCGCAACCCCGCGTTCACCTACCTGCTGATGAACAACGCCACCTACGGGCTCACCAAGGGCCAGGACTCACCCACCGCGGCGTTGGTCCATCCGCAACACCGCGAGCAGGCGTTGGACGGCATTCTCCTCGGACTGGGCATCACCGCCACCACCTTCCTCGCCCGGGGATACAGCGGCCGGTCCGACCAACTCGTGCGTCTCATCGCCGCCGCTCTCGACCACGCCAGAGCGGGCCGCGGTTTCGGCTTCGTCGAGGTGCTGTCGCCGTGCGTCACCTACCAGGACACCTATCCCGTCTGGGATGCCGCGGTGCTCGACCTCGATGGGGAGGCGGATCACGACCCGAGCGATCGGGCAGCGGCCTTCGCGATGTGCCTGCGAGCGATGGGGGAGGGACGGATCCCCATCGGCATCGTGTATCGGGGCGGGCCGGGGGCACTGGTGCCGGATCCAGGCCCGGCGGGGCTCGACCTCGCTCGATCCGGCGACGCCTATCGGGCGATCATGGATGACTACCGGGTGTGACGAGCGTGTCCCGACGAGGAGAGCGGATGAAGCACATCGAGGTCCAACGGACCGACCGCATCGGCTGGCTACGGGCCGCGGTCCTGGGAGCGGATGATGGCATCGTGTCGACGGCGAGCCTGGTGGTGGGGGTGGCGGCCTCGGGCGCCAATCGCGCTGCCATCCTCATCGCCGGCATGGCCGGCCTGGTCGGCGGAGCGATGTCGATGGCGGCGGGCGAGTTCGTCTCGGTCAGTTCGCAGGCCGACACCGAGCGGGCCGCTCTGACCATGGAGCAGGCCGAGCTCCGCACCGAACCCCAGGCGGAGTTGGCAGAACTCGCCGGACTCTTCCAGGCGAGGGGCGTCGATGCCAAGGTGGCGCGCGAGGTGGCGAAGCAGCTCACCGCCCGAGACGCCGTAGGGGCGCACGCCCGCGAGGAACTGGGGATCTCGGAGATGACCTCGGCGCGGCCGGTCCAGGCCGCGGTCACCTCGGCCCTCGCATTCA
>CAYYIA010000152.1:0-4968 GCA_964471875.1 uncultured Acidimicrobiia bacterium | reverse complement strand
GACGAGGCGGCGGCAGCGGCGCACCAGCGTGTCGGCGGGGATGGCCGTCATCGCCCAGAACGGGATCTCGCTGCCGCGACCCTCGGCATAGATCTGCAGCGTCGCTGCCAGCGCTGCCAACGGGACACCACCGATGCGCACCGCCCGGGCCACCGGATGTGCGGCGACACGTTCCACCATGGCCGCCCGTCCCACGATGATCCCCGCCTGCGGTCCCCCGAGCAGCTTGTCGCCGGAGAACAGCACGAGATCGGCGCCGGCATCGATGATCTGGCGCGCTCCTGGCTCACCGGCGAGCCAGGCGGGTGGTGAACCCGCCAGCCAAGGTGCCCGCTCGTCGAGCAGACCACTGCCGATGTCGGCGATGAAGGGGACTCCGGCGTCGGCGGCGAGTCCGGCGAGGTCGCGGTACGACACCTCTTCGGTGAAACCCTCGACCCGGTAGTTGGAGGGATGCACCTTGAGGATGGCTCCGGTTGCCGGGCCGAGCGCCTTGCGATAGTCGCCGAGGCGGGTGCGATTGGTGGTGCCGATCTCGATGCTGCGTGCTCCACCGGCTGCGACGATCTCGGGGAGCCGGAACGACCCGCCGATCTCGATCATCTCGCCGCGGGAGACGACCACCTCGCGTCCACCGGCGACCGCCGCGATGGAGAGCAAGAGCGCCCCGGCGTTGTTGCCGACGATGAGGGCCGCCTCGGCACCGCACAGCGCCGCCGCCAGCGACGTGGCATAGCGACCACGCCCTCCCCGGGTGCCGGTATCGAGATCCATCTCGAGCGGCGAGTAGCCGGTGCCCGCAGCGGCCGCCGCCGCCACCGCTTCAGGATGCAGGGGAGCCCGTCCCAGGTTGGTGTGGAGCAGCACCCCGGTGGCGTTGATCACCCGGCTGCGGTGGCGGCGGGCCAGGGCGGCGGCGGCACGGCGGGCGCGCTCGGTGACGTCGCCGCGACCGTCGGCGCGCCACTCGGCGATGGTGCGCCGGGCGACTTCGACGAGGAGGAGGCGGGGAAGAGCGCCGTCGTCGATGGAGGCGGCCAGCGCGTCGACCGACGGTGGATGCGAGGCCATGGGCACAGCCTACCGGTGGCCCTATATTCGACTCCGTGGAACCAACACGGTCGGTGGAGGTGGTTCCCCGCCCCGCCGCCACGGTCCTCGCCCTGCGGCGCTCCGGTGATCCCTTCGAAGTCCTCATGGTGCGGCGAGCGCGCGAGGCCAGCTTCATGGGGGGCGCCCGGGTGTTTCCCGGTGGAGCGGTGGACCCGATCGACTCGGGGCCCCGGGCCGCCGCCGCGGTGCGTTGGTCCGGCGACCCCACCGAACTCCCCTGGCGCGCCGCCGCCCTGCGAGAGCTCGTCGAGGAGGTGGGCATCGTCATCGGCGCAGGGCTTTCCGCCCTCGTGGGCCGATCCGGCGCCGACATCTACGCCGCCGTGCCCGACGGGAGCCTCGATGCCGATCGCCTGCAGTACTGGAGCAACTGGGTGACGCCTCGTGGGCTTCCCAAGCGGTTCGACACCCGGTTCTACGTCGTCGAGGTCGGCACCGAGGCGGTGGCGCGGTCCGATCGGCTCGAGGTGTACGACCCGGTGTGGGTGACCCCGCGGGCGGCCCTGGGAGCAGCGGACTCCGGCGAGTGGATCGTCGAGGCCCCCACCCGCGCCCATCTCGAGATGCTGGCGCTCGCCGATGACCTCGACGGTGCGCTCGCCGCCGCGGAACGAGCGATCCCGGTGCGGATCGAACCCCGACTGGTGGTCGACGCCGCCGGGTCGTGGTCCGTGCTGATGCCAGGCGACCCCGGTTACGACGAGGCAGGGTCGTGAAGGTCTCCCTGGTGCTCGCCCCCAACCCTGGGCTCATGACCGGCCCCGGCACCAACACCTGGATCGTGTCGTCGGGCGGTGAGGCGATCGTGGTCGACCCCGGACCCGAGATCTCCGAGCACCTCTCCGCCATCGAGTCGGCGCTCGCTGGATTCAGCGTGGTTGCCGTGGTGGTGACCCACTCCCACTCCGATCATGCCCCGCTGGCAAATCCGCTTGCCAGGCGGCTGGGAGTCCCCGCGATCGGGCCGCGGCCAGGACCCGACTTCAGCCCGGACCGCCAGATTGCCGATGGGGAGAGTGTCCGCTTCGGTGACCACCGACTCGTGGCGCTGGCCACACCGGGTCACACCGCGGACTCGACGTGTTACCGCGTCGATGACGCATTGTTCACCGGCGACCACATCATGGGCGGCTCGACGGTGATGGTGGAGGACATGAGCGACTATCTCCAATCGCTTCGGACGGTGCAGGGGATCGGGCTGCGGGTGATCTACCCCGGCCACGGTCCGATCATCACCGAACCCGCTCGCGTCGTCGGCGAGTATCTCGCTCATCGCCTCGAACGAGAGGCGCAGATCCTCGCAGCGGTGCGCTCCGGGGCCGCCACCGTGGGCGAGGTCGTGCAACGGGTGTACCAGGAGGTCGATCCGGCCCTGCATCTTCCCGCCTCGGTCTCGGTCGATGCCCACCTTCGCAAACTCGCCGATGATGGGCTCGTCGAGTACCACGGTGGTGGCTGGACGGGCGAAGTGGAGGCGCGCTCGTGAAGGCGATCGCTGCGGCGCTGGTGATGATCCTCACGGTGGCGGCCCCGGCGCTCGCTGACGTGACCCCAGACGATCTCGATTCGGCCCGGGAACGGCTGCGCTCCGTCACCGAACGGCTCGCCGACGAAGTGGCGGCGTACGAGGCCGCCGTGTCGGAGGAGGCGGTGCTCGGTGATCGCCTCGACGAGCTTCGGGTTCAGCTCACCGCTCGCGAACGGGAACTCGTGTTGGCTCGAGCCGCGGCCCGCGACCGGGCCGCAGAGATGTACATGTCGGCGGGCGGATCGACCCCGGCGACGGGTGGCGAGGACATGGAGCGCCTCCCCACCCGCTACGTCTACCTGGAGTCGGTGTCACAGACCGATCGCGAGGTGGTGAATCGCCTCGAGGCGGCGCGGCGCGACTACGAGCAGCAGGAGGCTCTGGTCGAGCAGTCGGTCGAGGATCAGGCTGCGCTGCGTCGGGACATGGAAGAACTCGTCACCTACATCTACACCGAGCTCGACGCTGCCAATGCCGAGTACGAGGGTCTGCAGGCCGAGTGGGAGGCCCAGGAGGCGGAGCGGCTGCGGCTCGAGGAGGAAGCCCGGGTGCTGGCGGAGTTCCTGGCGACCTCCACCACCACCCGTCCCGCCACCACGACGACCCGTCCGGTGACGACGACGACCCGGGCTACCACGGCGACGACTGCCGCGACCACGACCACGACCGTGGCCGACACCTCGACCCTCCCCGGAGCCACGACCACCACCACGACGCCGGCCCCCACCACCACCATTCCTCCCGCCCCCGCGGGGACGCGGGTGTGCCCGGTCGACGGTGCCACCTCGTTCAATGACACCTGGGGGGCACCGCGTCCCGGCGGACGAACCCACAGCGGGGTCGACATGCTCGCGGCCGAAGGCACCCGGTTGGTGGCCATCGAGTCGGGGGTGATCTGGAGCCCGGGCTGGCACTCCGCCGGCGGGCTCGGCCTCTACATCCGGGGGGACTCGGGCGACATCTGGTACTACGCCCATCTCAGCGCCTACGTCACCGGCCTCGTGGGAGGGCTGCGCGTCCAGGCGGGACAGCTGGTCGGTTATGTCGGACACACCGGCAACGCCAGCACCCCGCACCTGCACCTCGGCTGGCAGCCCGGGGGCGGGTCGTACCAGAACGCCTTTCCCATCGTCGACTCCCTGTGTTGATGCCTGAAGGCGGTTCGTTGCCGAAACCCGTGATTCCGGAGATCGGGTAGCCTCACCTCCTCTGCCGAGTGGAGCCGGGTATGCGTCGCGCTGGCGCACTGTTCATAGTCTTTTTCATCCTCGCCATGGCCGCGCCCGCCAGTGCCGAAGTCACCCAGGCACAGCTCAAAGAGGCCCGCGCCAAGGTCAACGAACGATCGGCGGAGCTCGAAGACGAGCTCGCCGTGCTCGACGGCGTGCTGGCCCAGCAGGCCGAGTACGAGCGTCGCATCGCTCGCATCCAGGAGGACATGGCTGCACGGGAGCGCGAAATCGCCCTGTCGGCTCTTGCCGTCAAAGAGCAGGCCCGTGCCATGTACATCAGCGCCGGGGCAACGGCCTTCCAGACCGTGGTGAGCCCCGAAGCCATCACCAAACTGGGCACCCGAACCGCGTACCTCGACTCTGTCGTCGATGTCGATGCCGATGCCGTCAACCAGTTGACGTTCCTGCAGATCGACTACGGGCAACTCCAGGAGCAGCTGAGCAGCCTTCGCTCCGAGCAGGAGCAACTCGCCGCCGAGGTGGCGGCAGTCACCGAGGAGTTGATGGCGGAACTCGGCGTCGCCAACGAGGAGTACCAGGCGCTGTACAGCCAATGGCAGAAGGAGGAGGCCGAGCGGCAGCGCCGCCGCGCCGCCGAACTCGCCCGGCAACGTGCTGCCGCTGCCGCCGCTGCCGCCGCCAGCGGCAACTACGCCAGCAGCGCCTTCGTCGACCCCAGCGGACGCACCTGCCCGGTGGCCGGCGCCAACACCTTCCGCGACACCTGGCTGGAGGCTCGGGCCTACCGCGGCGGGGCCCATCACGGCACCGACATGGTGGCGGCAGCCGGCACCCCGCTGGTGGCGATCGAATCGGGATACATCTACTCCAAGAGCTGGCACTGGGCCGGAGGCAACGGCCTCTATCTCAAGGGCAACAGCGGAGATCTCTACTACTACGCCCACATGCAGGGCTACGCCGCCGGCATCAGTTCAGGAACGCGCGTCGGCGTCGGACAGATCGTGGGGTACGTGGGCAGCACCGGCGTGTCGTCGATCAACCACCTCCACCTCGGCTACCAACCCGGCGGCGGCCCCATGGTGAACCCGTACCAGCTGATGGTGAAACTGTGCCGCTGAGGCACTAGGCACTAGG
>CAYYIA010000151.1:0-5037 GCA_964471875.1 uncultured Acidimicrobiia bacterium | reverse complement strand
AGCGCGCGGGGACTTCGACGGCACCGCTCCTCAGGGCGGACCGGCCTGATCACCCTGCGCCGCCGCACCCACCTCGGACTCGCCGTGGTGGGTGCGGTCGCGTTCCTCATCGGTGGAGCGGCCTTCATCCCGCCGGCCACAGCCACGGGCACGGTCACCTACCGCACGCAGTGGGACGCCGCTGGAGTCACGGCCTCCGCCGATGGATCGTGGACCACGACCACCGATCTCGGCTACGCGGTTCGTGTGGACTCAGGGTCGGTGGCCACCTTCACCATGACCCTGGTGTCCTGCCCGCACAGCCACGGGATCCTCGGAGCCGCCGCCGCCCTGCTCGGTCCGGGGATCGCCTCCGCCGGACACAGTGCCGCCGACGACCCGGCGCTCCTTGGTATTGGCACCGCGGACGCCATCGGCGTCGGGACCACGCTCGTACGCGGCACGGTGACCGTTCATGAACCCGCCTACTGCGAGGGCCACATCGCCTGGGGATCGACGGACGGTGGCTCCACCCTGGTGGTGAGCGGCTGGTACACCGCACCGGGCGCCACCGAATCGCTGCCCTTCCTCATCGACACCACTCTCGCCTGGGGGCGAAAGGTCGAACTCACCACCTCGTCACGACCGGTCCACGTCGAGGTCGGCGATCCCATCGAGATCACCGTCGTGACGACCCTGTCCGGGTTGTTCGACGGCGTCGATTTCGCCATGGGCGACGACGGAGCCGACCGCCAGCTGTTGCGCAATCTTGCCGCGGCCACCCACTTCGAGGTGACCGACGGTACGGCTCACTGAGGCTCGGGTAGGGTGAATCCATGACCGACGATCGGCCACTGAGCAGCGAAGAGATGCTGCGCCGAGCGCGCGAGAGCGTCACCCGGCCCATGGAGTCGCCAACGACGACGCCGGAGGCGCGTCCGGCACCACCCCGACCCACGGCTCCACGACCCCCGGCGAAGTCCCCCCGACTCGTGCCACCACCCCGGCCGACTCCGGTGAACCTTGCCCAAACCCGGGTGGTCGTCGCCATCGCGGTGGTCATCGCCATCATCGGTGCCGCGGTGGCGATCCTGGCCACGGTGGTGGGCTCGACACCCTGACGCCTTCGGATCTCGCACGAACCAGGAGGGGATGACATGGACCCACAGACCGGCAAGCGCAAGGCCGTGCGGCAGTTCGAGGTCGACGACGAATGGACCTCTGCGCTCCCCTTCGAGCGCATTCCCAAGGGCATCACCCACCTGCCCCTCGAATGCGTCGTCTACGTCCCTTCTACCCACGGCGATCGCGTGATCGATGCCGACGAGTTCCGGGCGAGACGCAATGAGACCGCAACCCTGCTCGTGTCGCTGTTCGGAGGCTGCCGCGAGTCGATGGCGACCGGGCGGTACCGCAGCGTCGATGGCGAGATCATCGCCGAGGAGGTCGCCGTGCTCACCGGATTCGGCGATGCCGACGACTTCGGCGAGAAGCGCCGCCAGTTCCTCGAGTGGCTCATCGACAAACGAACCGAATGGGGCCAAGAAGCCCTCGGCTTCGAGTTCGAAGGGGATCTGTGGTACCTGTAGCAGAAGGCACTAGGTCCTAGGCACTAGGCACTAGAAGGAGCTGAGGGACGCAACGCGTCGGGCTGGTGCCTGGTGCCTGGTGTGCCTGGTGTGCCTGGTGCCTAGTGCCTAGTGCCTAGTGCCTAGTGCCTACTCGTCCCACACATGGATCGGCATGCCTACCCAGACCTTGGAGTCGGGAGCACCGCGGGCGACGGTCGGGCGGAGGTAGTCCATGTCCCACAGGGTGAGTCGGGTACAGCCGTGGGAGGCGGGGTAGTTGGGGACACTGCGGTACCCGTGAAGGCCGTAGTTCCACTCGCCGTACTGGCCGCGATAGAAGATCGCCTTGTAGATCGACCATCCCGCCGGCAGGGGTGACCACCCCGAGCCATAGGCATGCTCGGTGTAGAAGACGCTTCCCTCCGGAAGCAGTTCGGTGCGCGGGGTGACGTTGCGGTTGCCGCATCCGTCCACCGTTCTGCAGCCCCGTTCGCCGGTACCGCGCCCTGTACTCACGGGAATGATGGCGTCGACCTCGTCGCCCACGATCAGGTACATCACCTGATGACCGACATCCACCTCGACCCGATTCGGCTGATCGGCCCGCGGCTTGGGCGGCCTGGGCTCGAACGCCTCCAGCATGTCCCAATCCTGCTCGGTCCAATCCCCGGGCGGCGGATCGGCCAACCATTCCTGCAGGGCGATCCGGGGATCGGGGTGGGCGGGTCCGACGATCTTGTGGAACGCGAACACCGCGTATTGGGTGGCAAGGTCGAAGACGCCGGTGATCGGTCCGCGATAGAGCTTCTTTTCGGTGAGCAGCACCTGGAGGTTGATCACCGCCTCCGACTCGTCGTCGGGGCACAGCGGAGGGTGCATGGTCGGAGCCACCCGCAGGTGGAAGTGGGCGGCATCCGGATCGCTAGGACACGGCGACACCCGCTGCGACCAATCGACCGGCAGCGTGACCCCGCCGAGCACCCGGCCAGGTTCGAGTCCCGACACGTAGCCGAATCGGGGATCGCGCGGGGGCAGCGGATCGTCCGTTTGTGGCTCGTTGGCCCGGGCCGCCGGGGCAAGGACCCCGCCGATCAGCACGAGCATCACCGTGGATGCAAGGAGATGCGTCAAGCGCAACCGGGAGTGGATCAGGTTCACCATGTTCGGCTCTCGGTCGGACAGGGCCACCGCCGAGCCGTCACGATAGACGGCACCGTGCACCCAGTTCGGCCCTTCATCTAGCCGAACTCGATGCCCTGGGCGAGGGGAAGGTCGGGACTCCAGTTGATCGTGTTGGTCTGGCGGCGCATGTACGCCTTCCACGAGTCGGACCCGGCTTCGCGAGCCCCACCGGTCTCCTTCTCCCCCCCGAACGCCCCGCCGATCTCGGCACCCGAGGTGCCGATGTTGACGTTGGCGATGCCGCAATCGGAGCCCTCGTGGGAGAGGAACAACTCGGAGGCGCGCAGGCTGTTCGTGAAGATCGCCGATGACAGGCCCTGACGCACACCGTTCTGGACGGCGATGGCGTCCTGCACCCCGTCGGCCTCGGTGACGTACAGGATCGGTGCGAACGTCTCCTCCTGCACGATCGGGGCGTTGCGATCGATCTCGATGATCGTCGGCTCCACGAAGTGGCCGCCGAGCCCCTTCACCGTGGCCCGCTTGCCACCGGTGAGGACCTTGCCACCCTGCTCGACGGCGATGCCCACGGCCGCCAGCATGGCGTCGACGGCAGCGGCATTGACCAGGGGTCCCATCAGGGTGCCGTGGTCGAGGGGATCACCGATGCGCACCTGCTGGTACGCATCGACGAGTCGCTTGAGCACATCCCCCTTGATGCCCGGCTCGATGATGAGCCGCCGGACGGTGGTGCACCGCTGGCCTGCGGTTCCCACCGCGCCGAACAAGACGGCCCTCGCCACCAGATTGGGATCGGCATCGTCGAGCACGATGACGGCGTTGTTGCCTCCCAGTTCCAGCAGGGAGCGGCCGAGGCGCTTGGCGACCGCGGCGGCCACCTTCTCCCCCACGGCGCACGAGCCGGTCGCCGAGATGAGCGGCACCCGGCGGTCGTTGATGAGTCGGTCGCCCACCTCGGCACCCTTGCCCACCACGAGGTTGAACACGCCCTCGAACCCGGTGCCTTTCATCACCTCACCAGCGATGCGGGTGACGGCGATGGCAGAGAGCGGCGTCTGTGATGACGGCTTCCACACCACGGTGTCGCCGCAGACCGCTGCAATGAACGAGTTCCACGACCACACCGCCACGGGGAAGTTGAACGCCGAGATCACCCCGACCGGGCCGAGCGGATGCCATTGCTCGTACATGCGATGGCGAGGGCGCTCCGAGGCCATGGTGAGCCCGTAGAGCTGACGGGACAGGCCGACGGCGAAGTCGGCGATGTCGATCATCTCCTGGACCTCGCCCTCGCCTTCCGCGGCGATCTTGCCCATCTCCAGCGACACGAGTGCGCCGAGTGCCGTCTTGTGCTGGCGCAAAGCATCACCGATGAGACGCACGTACTCGCCGCGCTTGGGAGCCGGGAGCATGCGCCACCGCAGAAAGGTCTCCTCGGACGAGGCGATGACCCGCTCGTAGTCCGCGGCCGAAGCCTGTCGCACCCGGGAGATCGTGGTGGCGGTCGTGGGGTTCTCCACGGCGAGCTCGCCACCCGACGGCTCCACCCACCCACCGGCGTAGGCGCCGGAGTGGAGATCGTGGAGGCCGAGTGCGCTGAAGATCTGATCCTGATTCATGTGCGTCCTCTCAGAGCGCGCTCACCGAGCGGCGATGACTTCGATCTCGACCTTGAAGCCCGCCGGAAGGGCGGCCACCTGGAAGGTGGAACGGGCCGGGGGCGGTCCGGCGAAGAATTCTGCGTACACCCCGTTCACCGCACCGAAGTCCGCCATGTCGATCAAGAAGATGGTCGTCTTCACGATGTCGTCATAGCCGAGGCCGAGTTCACCGAGGATTTGCCCGATGTTGGTCATCACCCGCTTCGCCTCGGCGGCGGTGTCACCCTCGATGCGGGTGTGGGTGGCGGGGTCGAAGGCCACCTGGCCGGACACGAAGACGAACCCGTTGGCCTCGGTGGCGACAGAGTACGGGCCCACCGGCTTGGGGGCGCTCGTGATCGACGGGACGGACTTGGGCATGTGTCGGCTCCCTGGGTGGTGGGGAGCGCAAAGGGTACTGCCCCTCGCGGTCCTGGTTCCCGGGACGGCCCTCATGGCGGATCGCCGGGTGGCAGAATCCCGCCCCATGACCGAGCCACGCGACTGGTGGGCCCATCCCCCAAAGTGCGGTCACTGGACCCGGGCCATCGACCTGGGGATCATCCGGATCGGGGCCCGCTCGCGGGGCAAACGCATGGGCATCCGCTGCCCGGGGTGTGGGGGGCGTCGCCGCTGGGCTCAGATCGTGGCCCAACCGCCGGGATGGGTGCCGCCGCCAGGCTGAGCCGACGTTACGAGAACGA
>CAYYIA010000150.1:0-5054 GCA_964471875.1 uncultured Acidimicrobiia bacterium | reverse complement strand
GTGACAAAGATGTCGTCGCCGACCAGTTGGAGTGACGTACCGAGCCGCTCGGTGAGGGCACGCCAGCCGGTCCAGTCGGCCTCGGCCAGGCCGTCCTCGATGGACACGATGGGAAAGTCGCGGCTGATCCCGGCGTAGAACTCGATCATCTCCTCGGCAGTGCGCGCCTTCCCTTCGAACTGGTAGTGGCCATCGCGATAGAACTCGCTGGCGGCGGGGTCGAGGGCGATGGCGATCTGTGAGCCCGGTTCGTAGCCGGCCTTCGCGATCGCTTGGATCAGCAGATCGAGCGCCTGGCGGCTGTCGGCCAGATCCGGTGCAAAGCCGCCTTCGTCTCCGACATTGGTGGGCAGTCCCTTGGCGGTGAGCACGCCGCGCAGGGCGTGGTAGGTCTCGACCCCGGCGCGCAAAGCCTCACGGAACGTGCCGAAACCCGCGGGCACGACCATGAACTCCTGGATGTCGATCGAGTTGGCGGCGTGTGCGCCACCGTTGACGACGTTGAGCATCGGCACCGGCAACACGCAGGCTGCGGGTCCTCCGAGGTAACGGTAGAGCGGCATACCCGATCCGGTCGCCGCAGCCCGGGCCACCGCGAGCGAGACCGCAAGGATGGCGTTGGCGCCCAGATTCGCCTTGTTCGGGGTGCCGTCGAGATCGCACATGGCGAGATCGAGCGCCACCTGATCGGTTGCGTCGCGCCCCAGCAGCATCGGGGCAATGGTGTCATTGACGTTGTGGACGGCCCGCGTCACGCCCTTCCCGCCGAAGCGGGTTCCGCCGTCCCGAAGCTCGATCGCTTCGAGCGCCCCCGTCGATGCCCCCGAGGGAACCGCCGCACGACCGAAGTGACCGCCAGCGAGCGTCACCTCGGCCTCGACAGTGGGGTTCCCACGGGAATCGAGGACCTCGCGGGCCCGTATCGAAGTGATCGTCGTCACGGGCCCTCCTATGTGGGTCTTGAGGGTAATGCGGTCCGTGGAGTGGGCGAAGCATCGGGGCGTTGCCCGTTGCCCGTTGCCCGTTGCCCGCCCGACGCGCCCCATCCCTCGGGCACGCTTTGGCGGGAACGGGGAAGCGATGCCCTAGGTGAACCTGAGTGTGAGCACTGCCGCCGCAGCCACCACGACGAGCGCCAGGCTGGCGATGAGGAGGGCGCGGGCCAGTCTGGGGCGGGCGAGGGTCACCAGGGTGTCGTCGTCGGGGATGACGTACAGCTCGAAGAAGGTGTCCCAGTAGCCCTTGGAAACCTCGTTGTCGGGAAGGAGCGCGCTGGTCTGGCGGGTTCGGCCCAGGATCCACCGCGATCCGACCCGCTCCACCGTCCCTCCGGAAGGCACGGCGGTGAACCGGATGGTTTGAGGCAGGCTGCTGAAGCGACGACGGAAGATGCGGGTGCGTTCACCGGCGGGAATGGTGAGACGGCGGGGCATGGCGGGAAGGATGGCAGGTTGCAGGTCGCAGGTTGCCGACCGCAAACGCGCCACCTGCCGCCTGCCGTTTACCTCACAAGTTCCTCCTCATCACCACCCGGTTCTCCGATGGGCGGGCCACGGGTTCGAAGCCGCAGTCGGCAAACAGCGGCTCCATCCCGGTCTGGAAGTCGGAGCCTCCCGAACGGCGTCGGTCACCGGCGAGCGGGAAGCCCTCGATGGCGGTGGCCCCGCTGCGCTTGGCGTGCTCGACGGCAGCCTCGAGGAGGGCGGTGGCGACCCCGCTCCCCCGTGACTCGGGGTGGATGAAGAAGCACGGCACCAGCCACACCGCGTCGTCCTCACTCCGATCGCGTTGCTTCGACGTCGGTGCCGCCATGGCGCGTACGTAGCGCCGCCGCGGTCCCACGGCACACCACCCCACCGGGTGCTTGCCGTCGTAGGCGACGAGTCCGAGCGGAAACGGATCCGAGACGACGAGATCGGCGAAGCTGGAGCGATTCCCCTCCCGTCCCGCCGCGTGAAACGCCTTCACCGGGATGATGAACCACATGCAGAAACAGCGGTCGGGCGCAGGGTCGGAAGCGAAGAGCGCGTCGAGGTCGGCGAGACGAGCGGTGGTGAGCGTCTTGGTCGTGATCATCGTTACCCGTTACCCGTTACCCGACGCCCGCCCGGCACCCGGTACGCGGCACCCGGCACCCATCCCGCTATCGGGCATCGGGTATCAGGCATCGGGCATCGCCTCATCGCCCTTCGCCCGTTCCCACTGCTCCTCCATCTCCTCCGGCGTCATCGCGTGGATGTCGCCAGCGGACTCGATGGCGCGGAAGCGTCGATCGAATCGTTCTGAGGCACGCCGCAGTGCCTGTTCGGGATCCACCTCGAGGTGACGCGCCAGGTTGACCACCGAGAACAGCAGGTCGCCGATCTCGTGGGTGTGATCTGCGCCCGGAGCCAGCGCCTCGTCGAGTTCCTCGTGCACCTTGGCTACGGCGCCCGCCAGGTCCGGCCAGTCGAACCCGACGGCGGCGGCACGGCGCTGCAGCGACTCGGATCGTGCCAACGCGGGGAGTGCCGGCGGTACCCCATCGAGAAGCGACCCCCGCCCCTTCTCTGCCGTCTTGAGACGATCCCAATTGGCAAGAACCTGCTCGGCGGTGTGTGCCTCGACACCACCGAACACGTGGGGATGGCGGGCGACCAGCTTGCGCCGGATCGCCTCGGCAACCTCTTCGACTCCGAACATCCCCGCCTCGGAGGCGAGCGTGGCGTGGAACACCACCTGGAGCAGGAGATCGCCCAGTTCCTCCTCGACTTCGACGTAGCCGGCGACATCGGGTGGTCCCGCGGGAGCCTCGGCGGGCAGCGTTTCGAGGGCGGCGAGAGCCTCGTACGCCTCTTCGAGGAGGTGGCGGGCGAGGGTGTGGTGCGTCTGTTCGCGGTCCCACGGGCACTCGGCGCGGAGGCGAGCGTTGGTGCGAACCAGCCCAGGCCACCCCGGGGCGGGCACATCGACCATGAGGGTGACACGCAGGCCAGCGTGTTCGGGTCGGAGATCCTCGAGGCTCAGCGTCTCGACCACCTCATCGGGCGAGCCCAGATCGGCGAGTCGGATCAGCCGAGCGTCGGCGGGCAGCAGGGCCTGCAATGCGTCGCGCACCAACAACACCGATGCCGCCGTGTCCACCTGGGAGATCAGGGTGGGGACGTGCAGCAGCAAGGGAAACCCCAAAGCGTGGGCGTCGAGCACTTGGAGGCCGCGCTCCAACGGATCGATACCGGTTCGGAGCAACGCGAGGTCCAGGAACGACTCCCCCGGAACCACCGCCGCACCATGCTCGGCGACGAGCAGTCGCACCGCCGTCTCGCCAACCAATGGGCTGCCGGGAACCGCATACACCACCGGCCCCGCTGCGGACAGGTCGCGGACTCGGGCGACGATGCCGCCATAGACCCCGGCGAAGTCCGCGCCCCCCTCGTAGAGGTCGTCGCAGGAGATCACATGTCGCCGGCGCGCAATCTCGTCTGCCGCCGGATGCTGCAGGGTGCGCACCACCACGGTCACCGCGGCGTCGAGCAACAGTGCCCGGGTGTCACCGCTGATGCGATCCAGGCCGGCAGGACCGAGCCCGACGATGCGGATCGGCCCGGTCACCTCATTCCGGAGGGGTGGTGGGCGGGATGATGCCCGCCGCCGACCAGACGCCGACCTCGGGATCAATGGTCACCACCGCGCCCTGCAGCGCCACGTTGAACCAGTCCTCCCACAACCCCGAGGACTCGGCCGAGGTCAGGTGGGTGAGGGGGTCGGCGATGACCTCTTCACGCGTGGGCACGGTGCGCTCCGAAACGATGAGGACGTGCCACCCGAATCGGGTCTCCACCGGCTCGGTGTACTCATTGAGCGGCGCCGCGACCGCAGCGGCGGCGAAGTCGTCGACATAGACCCCGGCGAGACGGCATCCCAGATCGCCGCCGACGGCGTTGTCGAGGGAGAACGCCTCGGCCAATGCGACGAAGTCGGCCCCCGACCGCAATTGGATGTACATGTCCTGCGCTTCGAGTTCGGTCCCCACCAGGATGTGCTTCACACAGACCGTGGTGATCGGAATCGGATTGGCGAACAACTCGTCGAGGTAGGCGGGATCGTCGACCAGTGCCTTGATCACGAGATCGCGGAGCACGGCGACTTCGGCGTTGAAGCGGATCATGCCATCGCTGGCATCGGGGATGCCGAGCCAAGTCGGCGTGTCGACGCCCTCGGCATCGCGCTGGGCGATCATGTCGTCGAACAGCTGGTCGACGACCGCTGGATCGAGGGTGATACCGGGGTCGACCGCGGCGGCATCGATGAGCACCACGCGGGCAACCAACGCGAAGAGGGCGTTGCGCAAGGTGTCGCCGGTGGGAATCGAGTCGCTGGCATAGAGCGAGCTGACGTCCGACTCGGTGATCTCGGTGATGTCGGGGTCGGTGCCGATCGTCGCCAGCACGGCGCCCTCCGAAGAGCACGCCGATGCGGTCAGGACGAGCAGGGCCATGGTCGCGAGGAACTTGCGCAGAGGAGTCACTCCAGGTCGGGAGGCCACATTGTACGGATGAATTCGGCCAACCCTGCCGCAGGTTCGGCGGGAAGGGGTACGAAGAGGGTGCGCTGCTTGGCCTGGATCGTGGCGTTGCGGGCGATCCGCTGGAGGCGGATCTCCTGGGAGGCAAGGAGCGAGACCGGGGTCAGCCGCACCTCGCGCCGTGCTGCCACCACCTCTTCGATGCCGACGCGCAGCGCCTCCACCCGTAGCCGGGCCACATCGATGAGCCTCGCCGCCCGTGGCGGCAATGGCCCGAACCGGTCGATCCACTCGGCGACGACATCGTCGACGGCAGCGTGGGAGGTGGATGCCGCCAGACGCCGATACGCCTCGAGGCGGGCGTCCTGATCGGACACATAGTCCTCGGGAAGGTGCGCTTCCACCGGGAGCTCGATCCGAACCTCGGGCGCTGACGGCTCGGGTTTGATGCCGGTCTCCAACTCGCCCACGGCCTCGGCGACGAGCTCGACGTAGAGGTCCAGGCCGACGGCACTGATGTGACCCGATTGCACCTTGCCAAGAACACTGC